>NZ_JODF01000004.1:0-196977 GCF_000717945.1 Streptomyces sp. NRRL S-920 | reverse complement strand
CCCCCACCCAGCCCCCGCCGACCTCGGAGAACCCGCGGCCCACCCCCGACCCGGAGCCGACCGAGACGTGCGACCGCTTCCTGTGGTGGTGCAGGTGACGCGGAGCCCGTCGGCGCGGGTCAGCCGGAGAAGGGAACGGCGTCCGCGGGGTTCGCGTGCCAGTTGGTGGAGACCGGCTTGTCGATCAGGGTGGGGCTGGGCAGGCGGAGGGTGACGGCGTTGTCCTCGTCACCGGCGACGGCGAGGAACAGCCGCTCGTATTCGGTGCCGTAGTCGCCGTTGGTGGTCTTGGGGTTCATGCCGGCGTAGGCGGCGGTGGCACCGGAGAGCTTGACGTTCTCGGTCATGCCCTGCTCGGCGGGGGCGACCTCCGAGTCCGCGGAGGAACCGAAGGACGCGGAGGGGATGGTTCCGTCCAGATAGCAGGTAATGCCGGGCCTGGCCTTGGCGGTCACGAGGAGATACCCGCCGGCCTGCGTCTTCTCGGTGACCTTGAAGGTCAGATCGTTGGTTCCGCAGGCCTGCTCGACGGCATGGGCCGTGCTCTGGCCGCCCACGGCGGCGAGGGCGGCGCCGGTCGCGGTGGCGGTGAGGGCCGCGGCGGCGACGGTGGTCAGCACGAGACGGGTGGAACGGGCGGCGAGACGCGAGCGCATCGAGAACTCCAGGAGTGCGGAGAGTGTCGTCCGGCGGGCTGCTCGGACGGCCACAGCGTCCGCCGCGATCCGTCCCGCCCGCCACAACGGGCCGCCGACACGGGACGCTGGAACGCTGAAACGCCCGCTGACCAGCACAGACACTCACGCCCTGGAACGCGCTTCCGGAACGACGAGCGCCCGCACCGCCCGCACCGCCGCTACTCCTCCTCGCCCAGCATCCTCCGCAGCAGCCCCCGCAGCGAGAGCCGCTCCTCGTGGGACAGCTCCGCCAGCGGCTCGCGCGCGAAGTTCAGGGAGTCGCGCAGACCGCGCGCCACCTCCGCGCCCTCGGCGGTCGGCGCCGCGAGCTTCACGCGCCGGTCGGCGGGGTCGGGCCGCCGCTCGACGAGGCCGCGGGCCTCCAGTCGGTCGACGATGCCCGTGATGTTCGACGGCTCGCACTTCAGCTTCTGCGCGATGCGGCGCATGGGCATAGGTTCGATGAAGAGCAGCCCCAGGACGCGCGCCTGCGCACCGGTCAGCGAGTGCTCGGCCGCCGCCTCCTCGTACTCCTCGTGGTAGCGCCCCACGACAGCGCCGATCAGCTCGACGACCTGGAGCGTCAGCGGGTCGACGCGAGGTGAGGGGGTACGCGAGCTACTCGTGGCCATGAGGACCAGGCTACCCGTTTACTTGACATCATGAAATATCCAGGAGCATGGTTGTTTCATCAGCTGAAGCATTTTCCCGGCCCCGCGGGTCCCGTGGGTCGCGCGGGCCGCGCTCAGCCCCGTACGTAAGCAAGAGGAGGACGCCCCATGTCCGTCACCCCCGAGCAGCTCCCCTCCGTCAGCCGCGAATGGCACCTTGTCCGCCGCCCCGACGGCTGGCCGGTCCCGGAGGACTTCGCGCTGCGCGAGGCCCCCGTCACCGCCCCCGCCGAGGGCCGCGTTCTGGTCCGCAACCTCCACTTCTCGGTGGACCCGTACATGCGGGGCCGGATGAACGACGTGAAGTCGTACGTCCCGCCCTTCCAGCTCGACCAGCCCATGGAGGGCGGCGCGGTCGGCGAGGTCGTCGCCTCCAACGCCGAGGGCTTCGCGGTGGGCGACCACGTGCTGCACTTCGCGGGCTGGCGCGAGTACGCCTCCGTGCCCGCCCAGCACGCCACCAAGGTCGACGCCCAGGCCGCGCCGCTCTCCGCCTACCTCGGCGTGCTCGGCATGCCGGGCATGACCGCCTACGCCGGTCTGCTCGAAGTGGCCTCCTTCAAGGAGGGCGACGCGGTCTTCGTCTCCGGTGCGGCGGGTGCCGTCGGCAGCCAGGTCGGCCAGATCGCCAAGCTGAAGGGCGCCTCGCGCGTCATCGGCTCGGCGGGCTCGGACGACAAGGTGAAGCTGCTCGTCGAGGAGTACGGCTTCGACGCGGCCTTCAACTACAAGGACGACAAGCCGGTCGCCGAGCAGCTCAAGGAAGCCGCCCCCGACGGCATCGACGTCTACTTCGACAACGTCGGCGGCGAGCACCTGGAAGCCGCCATCAGCCGTCTGAACGTGCACGGCCGCATCACCGTCTGCGGCATGATCGCCAGCTACAACGACAAGGAGCCGACCCCGGCCCCGCGCAACCTCGCCCTGGTCATCGGCAAGCGGCTGCGCATCCAGGGCATGCTCGTGCAGGACCACAGCGCGCTCCAGCCGCAGTTCGTCCGCGAGGTCGGCGCCTGGATCCGCTCCGGTGAACTCAAGCACCGCGAGACGGTCGTCGAGGGCGTCGAGAACGGCGTGGACGCCTTCCTCGGCATGCTCCGCGGCGAGAACACCGGAAAGATGATCGTCTCCCTCGCCTGAGGCGCCCGCCCCGCCCGCCCCGGACAGGGACCCTTAGTTCTTCCGGCATCCGATAACCTGATTCCACTTGGCCGCGGTGTGGGCGCGCACCGCGGCACGTCTCAGGAGGAATCGACTCGTATGTCCATCCAGAAGATCGACGTCAAGTACACCGCGACCGCCACCGCGGAGAACGGCCGCGACGGCCGTGTGGCCAGCGACGACGGCAAGCTCGACGTCGTGGTGAACCCCCCGAGGGAGATGGGCGGCAGTGGCGCGGGCACCAACCCCGAGCAGCTGTTCGCCGCCGGCTACAGCGCCTGCTTCCAGGGCGCCCTCGGCGTGGTCGCCCGCAAGGAGAACGCCGACATCTCCGGCTCGACCGTGACCGCCCAGGTCGGGATAGGCCAGAACGAGTCGGGCGGCTTCGGCCTGGAGGTCGCGATCACCGCCTCCATCCCGAACGTGGACGCGGCCACCGCGCAGTCGCTGGTCGAGAAGGCCCACCAGGTGTGCCCCTACTCGAACGCCACGCGCGGCAACATCAAGGTCGAGCTGGCGGTCGCCTGACCGCTCGCCGGCCCCGGCCCGTACGCCCGTAACGTACATACGTACGCACGTGAGGGCCGCACCCCGAAGCGGGGGTGCGGCCCTTGGCTCAGGCGGAATGCCTCCGGTCGACGCTCAGCAGGGCCCGCCCGACCTGCGGGAACGCCCCCTTCGGATGGTCGCGGAACAGGGGCTCGGTGCCGAACAGGACCACGCCCGCGCCCCGAGCGGTCCCGCTGACGACGCAAGCCCGGCCCGCGGCGGCCGAGGGGCCCCCGGTGCCGTCCGCCACGGCCCGCCAGTGCCCGGAGACCAGCAGGTCGCCGCTCCCGTACCGCTGCTCCACGCGCACGCCGGAGCCGAGGCCGGTGAACCACATCGGGGAGTAGACGAAGCTGTGGGCCGGGGCGCCGCCGGTGACCGTGCCGCCCCTGTTGGCCACGCGCACCACGCCGTTGGCGTCGCCGTTGCCCTCCACCGGCCGCACGGCGAGCAGCCCGGCGTCGGCGTTCAGCGCGGCGCCCGCCGCGCCACGGCCCACGAGCCCGCCGCCCCCGGTCAGGAACCGGTCGAGGCCGGCCCTCGCCGTCGCGTCCAGCTTGTCGTGGTCGAGCCCCGCCGACACGAAGAGCGCGTCCGTCCCCCTCCAGTCGAAGCCCGCGTTGAGCACGGCCGTCGACACGGGCGTCACGTCGAAGTTCATCTCCCGCAGCGCGAACAGCTCGCCCGGCGTGACGGCCGCCGCGACGCGCGTACGGTGCAGCGCGGCGCCGCCCTTGGCCTTCGTGGCGTCGAACTCGACGTCGTACCTCTGCGCGGCCACCGCCGCCGTCCGCCGCGCGGACGACGGCACGAGCGCGCTTCCGTCCCGGTCACGGCGTACCGAAACCCCCTCAGCCAGCAGGAAGTTGACGGCCGCGATCTCCCGCGGGTCGTCGAGCCGCAGCCGCAGATCACCGCGCGGCGCCACCTGGCCGACTCGGGAGGCGGCCCGCACCTCACGCGCCCGGACACGGTCGAGGTCGCCCTTCTTCACGGAGACGACGCTCGCGCCCCACAGCCGCCCGAGGCTCCACCCCGAGATGTCGTACATGGCCGACACCTTGCCGCTGATGTCGCGCCCGTCGGCCAGCATCACGTTGGCCAGCCCCCGCTTGGGCTGGTGCATGTCGACGACGTACGAACCCCTCGGATACGTCGTCCCGCCCAGCCGGAAGCGGTGGCCCGCGCGCTCGACGCGTACGTCGTTGGCGAGCAGGTGGTCCACGAGCCGCGCCGCCGCCGTCGCCGACCGCTGGCCGCGCCCGGCCGCCGGAATCACGTACGCGCGGGGGAAGGTGGTCGTGTACACATCCTCGGGCCCGATCCCGGGCACGCCCGGCACCGTCTCCTCGGACACCGGGCCCTGCTTCGCGCCCGTCGCGCCCCGCCGGAACACCTCGATCTGGTCGGCGATGAGCGAGGTCCGGTGCCGGTCGGCGTAGTCGACGCTCGCGCGCATGGCCGCGCCCGCGATGTCGACGTTGATGGCCGCCCTGCGCCGCAGCTCCGCGACCGGCTCCCTCTCGTACGCCGCGTTGTTCACCTGCATCGGGAACTCGATGGTGTGCGTGGCGACGGCGCCGTGGAACGGCAGGTACTGCGGGGTGAAGATGGGCGGCCAGTCGTCCCACCCCTCCTCCTGGTCGCGGAAGGGGATGACGGCGGGCTTCACGCCGTCCTTCTCCTGCGTGTAGCCGAGGCCGTTGACGGCGGCCTCCATGCCGAGGGCGTTGGCGTAGGAGTTCTTGAGGAAGAGGTCGTACTCGTAGTTCTCGCCGTGCGGGGGAGTGGTCGGCTCGATCAGCGTGCCGTTCACATAGCCGTGCAGATCGATCATCACGGCCGGCTGCTTGGCGACGGCGATCTCGCGGATCGCGCGGGCCTCGGGCTGGGAGGCGGTGACGAAGTCGCGGTTGAGGTCGAAGCCGGCCGCGTTGGCGCGGGTTCCGGCGATACGGCCGTCGGGATTGGCGGTGATGTTGAAGTAGAGGCGGTTGTGCGCGAGCAGGGACCGGCTCTTCCTGTCCTTCGCCTTCGCCAGCTTCTCGATGAGCTTCAGGGCGGCGTCGGTGCCCTCCCACTCGTTGCCGTGGATGTTGTTGTTGATGAAGACGGGCGTCTTGTACGAGGCCCTGATCGCCTTGTCCTTCGCGGCGGCCGCGGGCGCGTTCTCGATGCGCTCGCGCATCCGTTCCTGCCGGGCGGCCTCGCGCGCGGACTCGGGGGCCGTGACCGTCACGAGGTAGAGCTGGTGCCCGCCCGCGGAACGGCCCGCGATCTCCACGCTCACGCGGTCGCCGACGCGCTGGAGTTCGTTCAGCTTCGGGGCGATGCCGTGGTACGGCGTGAGCCCCAGCTTTATCGACTTGTCGGTGGAGTTCTCCGCAGGCACGGTGAGCTTCCGCTCGCGCGGATAGCCGCGGCCCCTCTCATCGGTGAGCCCCGGGGCCGGTGCGCTGCCGAGGGCGCGCTCGGCGGCGGCTTCGGGGGTCATGGCCGCCCGGCCGTCGCCGAGCGGCGAACCCTCGCGGGTGACCGGGCGCGGTGTCGGGTCGGCGGTCGCGCTGCCCGGGACGAGCGCGCTGAGAACCAGCGCGCCGGCCGTGGCGGCGGTGGTGAGCAGAACGGGTCTGGATGGCCGGGATATACCCATGCGTACCTCCGTTGATCGGTAAGCGAGGTCTTACACGGTTCAACTCCTCCACAACAAGGGGGTCTTCGAGAGGGCTGTGACAGTCCTGGCACGCGGGAGCCCGCAAACCGCCCCTCACCTGGGGTTAGGGTGTGCCGCATGCGTGATCTCGGTGTGGGCTTCGGCTACTTGATGAAGGGGCAGCGCTGGGTCGCCCAGCACGGCAAGCAGTACGGGGTGAGCCTGTTGCCCGGTCTCATCACCCTCGTCCTGTACGCGGGGGCGCTCGTCGCACTCGCGCTCTGGGGCTCCGACGCCGTCGGCTGGGCCACGCCCTTCGCCGACGACTGGGCATCGCCGTGGCGCGGCTACTTCCGCGGCTTCCTGACGGTGCTGCTCTTCGGCCTCGCGCTGCTGCTCTCCGTCCTCACCTTCACCGCGGTGACGCTGCTGATCGGGCAGCCGTTCTACGAGTCGCTGTCCGAGAAGGTGGACATCGCCGAGTCGGGACACGCCCCCGAGTCGGGGCTGCCGCTCTGGCGCGAACTGTGGATCTCCGCGCGGGACAGCCTGCGCGTCGTCGTGCGCGCGCTGCTCTGGGGCGTCCTGCTCTTCGGACTCGGCTTCATCCCGGTCGCCGGGCAGACCGTCGTCCCCGTGATCGGCTTCTGCGTCACCGGGTTCTTCCTCGTCGAGGAGCTGACCGCGGTCGCCCTTCAGCGGCGCGGCGTCGAACTGCGCGAACGGCTCGCCCTGTTGCGCTCGCGCAAGCAGCTCGCGTGGGGCTTCGGGACGCCCCTCGCCGTCGTCTTCCTGGTGCCGTTCGTCGCGGTGTTCCTGATGCCGGGCGCGGTCGCGGGAGCGACGCTGATGGCTCGGGACCTGCTGGGCGAGAACGGCTCGGAGGACGACGGCGCTCCGGACGCCGTGGGTCAGGACTCGGACGCGGCCACGCGCAGAATGCCCCTCACCTGAGCGATGATGTCGAGCCGGTTCCGCACGAACTCGGGATCGGTGACGGCGCCCGTCGCCGGATCGGTGTTGCCCGCGCCGAACCGCAGGACGGGCGTGTGCACATGGCCGCCGGGCAGCCGGTCGTGCAGCCCGAGCCGGTCCCGCAGCAGCGTCGCCCGGTAGGCGATCTCGTTGGACAGATAGTCCCCGCCGCCTCCCGCGCGCGCCCTCGACCCCTCGGTCGGCCCGTCGGGCCTGTCCACGGGCTCGGTGCCGCCCGCCGGGACCTCCGTCACGGACGTGTTGTCGTAGACGGGGAAGCGGCCCGTGGCGGCGTCCGCGATCTCCTTGTACGGGAGGGTCGTCGACGTCCACTGGGGCTGTGAGGCCGGATCGCTCACCGGGACGGTCTCCGTCCTGGAGACGTTGTCGTTGTCGGGGAAGCCGCCGCGCCAGGCCCCGTTGGTCCGCTCGATGTCGAAACGGCCCACCCGCCCCTGGCTGATGGTGGTGAAGAGGTCGACCCGCGACAGCTGCGGGCGCAGCGCCCGCTCGACGGCCCCGTCGGTGAAGTCCTGCCACCGGACCGGGAAAGTGACCGCCTCGACGCGGGCGGGCCCGTCGGCGGTCTGGATGGTCGTGCCGTCCAGGGCCAGCGCGGTGGCGCCCGACGGATTGCTGATGCGGATGTCCCGGTCGAGGGTGAAGGGGTCGAAGCCGGTGACGAGGATCCGCTTGGCGGGGCGCTTCCCGGCCTGGCCTCGCGCGGTGTGGCCCTGGGCGCGGGACCCCTGGGCGCGCGGCCTCTGGGCGAAACGTACCGCGTCCTGTCCCCGGGACGTCCTCTCCAGCGCGGCTATGAGCCGGGCACGCCGCTCCTCCCCGAGGGAGAACCGTTTCGGCTCCCACTGCCTCAGCTCCCGCGCCATCCCCAGCCGGGCCCAGTACAGCGGCCGGTCGTCGTCCCGGCTCAGGTCCCCTCCCGCGGGCCCGCGCCCCTGCGCCCGGTCGACGGCCCGGCGCCACAGCTCCCTGCCTTCCCGTACGACGAGACGGCGAGCCTGGTCGTAGGAGCGGGCCTTGCCGAGCGAGCGCGCCAACTCCGGGGCCACGGAGTCGAATCCGCTGCGCCGCAGGATCTCCTGAGGGGCGGCGCGGTCCAGTCGCCGCTCCTCGACGGTGGCGGTGCGGCCGGCGGGGGCCGGGGCGGCGGAGGCGGGAGCCGGGACGAGGGGTCCGGCGAGCAGGGCGACGACGCCGAGGGCGCCGAGCCGAGACAGCACATGAGAGCGAGAACGCACGCGAGTCCTTCCGTAACCGATGGGGTGGCGGAAGTATCGCGGGACGGACGGGGCGAGCGCTACGCCTCACCCCGGGCGAATCGGCGGCGTGCCGCTACCGCGAGCAGGACGCAGCCGAGCACGCCGACCGCCGGATCCGCCCACGCCGGGGCGTTCGCCTCCCGCAGCAGGGCCGAGACGCCGAAGCTGGTGTCCCAGACGGCTTCCGTGATCGCGGAGCCGAAGCCCTGCACGAGCAGGATGAGGCCGAAGAGGGACAGCAGGCCCTCGGAGGATTTCTTGGTGCGCGTTGCCATGAGTACGTCTCCCCGAACACAGTTTTCGATGCGGTTGCATCGGAACGCGCCTCGATGATGCCTCGCGACGAGATATGATGCAACCGCATCGGAAAACTGGAGGCCCGCCCGTGCCCAAGCAGGTCGACTACGAGGACCGGCGCCGCCGCATCGCCGAAGCGGTCCGCACGCTGATCGCCCGCTCCGGGATGGAGGCCGTCAGCCTGCGCGATGTCGCCGCCGAGGCGAGCGTGTCCATGGGGGCGGTCCAGCGCTGTTTCCGCACCAAGGACGAGATGCTGCTCTTCGCCCTTGAGGACATCTCGGCGCGGGCCGGTGAGCGGGCGCGGGCCGGCATCGAGGCCTCCGGCACGCCCCGTTCGGCCGCGACACTCCTGGACCGCACCCTGGCGGCGCTCGCGCTCGTCGAACCGGACGACCGGGCGGAGGCGCAGGTCTGGGGCGCTTTCGTCGCCCACGCGGCGGTGAGCGAGCCCCTGGCCACGGTGCTCCGCGAGACATACGCGAAGCTGCACGAACTCCTCGTCTGGCTGCTCGACTACGGGATGTCCACCGGGGAGTTCCACACCTCCCTGAACCCCGCGGCCGAGGCCCGCGCCCTCCTCGCCATGGCGGAGGGACTCACCGGGCAGGTGCTGGTGGGCCACCAGACGGCGGAGTCCGCGATGGGGGCGCTGCGACGCTACGCGGCGGGGCTCGGGACCTCGCCCGAGCCCGAGCCCGAGTCGGTCAGCTCCCGCTCCCTCCCTCAAACAGCCGACTGAGAACGCGGCGCGCGATGTCCGCCATCACCGGGTTCGTCTCGCGGTAGTACCGGAGTTCGTTGAGGGCGATGGTGAGGGCCCAGCCCCGCCCGCGCGCCCACATCGCGTCGTCCGTGCCCGGCCCGAGCGCGGCACGGAAGGCCTCGCGGGCCCCGGCGTCCATCAAGTACCACGCGGAGATCAGGTCGACGGCGGGGTCGCCCACGCCCATGCACGCGAAGTCGATGACCGCGCTGAGGCGACCACGGTCCACGAGGACGTTCCCCGGCTGGAGATCCCCGTGCACCCACACGGCGGGCCCCTGCCAGGCGGGCGCGCGCAGGGCGGCGTCCCACACGGCGGCCGCGGCCCCGGCGTCCACGAGACCGCGCAGCCCGGCGATCACCTCACGGGTGGAGCCGTCGCGCTCGGCCAGCGGCTCGCAGCGGTAGGCGGCGGGTGCCCCCGCCGGGTCGACCCCGCGCAAGGCGATCAGGAACTCCGCGACGTCCTTGGCGAACAGACCGGGCTCGGCGAGGGGCCGCCCCGGGTCGGGCGTCGCCCCGTCCAGCCAGCGGAAGACGGACCAGGCGTAGGGGTAGCCCTCGCCCGGCACGCCCTGGGCGAGGGGCACGGGGATCGCGACGGGCAGCGCCGCCGAGAGCCGGGGCAGCCAGCGGTGCTCCCGCTCCACGTCCTCGGCCGACCCCGCGAGCCGGGGGAGGCGTACGACCATGTCGCGGCCGAGCCGGTACATGACGTTCGACGTCCCCGCTGAGCCCACCCGCCGCACGCCAAGCCCGGCCCAGGCCGGGAACTGCGCGGCGATGAGACGGCCGACGAGGTCCTCGTCGATATCGGCCTCGTCCGCGTGCATCTTGCCGGCACTCACTCGCCCACTCCGCTGCTCATGACGCCCCCTCGGCTGCTCCCGGCGTCCCTTCGCCGGTCCGGCTCCGCATGGAAGCGCCCGCGGGCCACCCGGTCAACCGAATTGACCGCGGGTCAGGGCCGCCCCAGCTCCACGGCGACGGCCCCGCGCAGCAGTTCATGCGCGCGGTCGAGGGTCGTCGTGCCGCTCAGCCACCGCTCGCTGACGCCCTCGACCAGAGCGGTGAGCCGTTCGGCCGCGGCCCGCGGGTCGACGTCGGCCGCGGTCAGCCCGGCGGCCCGCGCCTGCCGGATGAGGTGGGCGAGGTCGTCGGCCCACTCCTCGGTGGCGACGGACAGCCGCTCCCGCAGATCGGGGTCGAAGACCGCGGTGGCGCGCAGCTCGCCCCAGGCCGCGCTGTTCTCCCGTACGCGCGGCGTGTCCTGGAGTTCGAGGAGCAGCAGGTCCGTGAGCCGGGTGCGGGGGTCGGCGGAGTTCTCGAGGGCGGCGTCGGTGTAGCGGACGGCGCGGCGGCTGATGAATTCCAGGGTGCGGCGGAGCAGTCCGGCGCGGTCCTTGAAGTGGTAGTAGATCAGCGCGGTCGACACCCCGGCCTCCGTGGAGACCTCCTCCACGCGCAGCCCGCGCACTCCGCGCCGGGCGATCAGCCGGGCGGCGGCTTCGAGGATCTGGGTGGGCCTGTCCGGCATCGCGCTGCTCCACTGCCTGGGGAATCGACTGGGTCCGGCCTCGATGATGCCTTACGCTCGAACTGACTAAATTTTCAGTCAGGAGATCGTCATGGCATCCGGAATGACATCGGGCAGGGCATGGAGCAGGGCATCGGGCAGCGGAAGCGGGCTGCCCGGGCGGCGGGCTGTTGGGGCAGGCGCCCTCGCGGCGCTCGGCACGGCGGCGCTGAGCGCCTGCGGCGGCGGGCCGGACGGTCGCGGCCCCGCGCCGGACCGCACCGGCCCCGCGGCCGCGGAGCCCGGCGGCGACCGCCGTATGCCGGACGAGGCGGCCCCGCACGAGCTGACGTACATGTCCTGGCCGAGCCG
This sequence comes from Streptomyces sp. NRRL S-920, assembly GCF_000717945.1. NCBI lineage: Bacteria > Bacillati > Actinomycetota > Actinomycetes > Kitasatosporales > Streptomycetaceae > Streptomyces > Streptomyces sp. NRRL S-920. The sequence goes on along the minus strand of NZ_JODF01000004.1, from coordinate 186,061 downwards.
CCGCGTCTGGAAGGCGTACACCCATGCCGTACGGGAGGACATCGCGCGGATCGCCCGGACGATCGCGGAATTCGAACCGGTCACGCTCCTCGCGGACGAGCGGGACGCGAGGGCGGCCCGCCGGGCCTGCGGCTCGGGAGTGGAGATCCTGCCCGTCCCGGTGGACGACCTGTGGATGCGGGACACGGGCCCGAGCTTCGTGCTCGGCCCCGACGGCGTCGCGGGCGTCGACCTCAACTTCAACGGCTGGGGCGGCAAGCAGGAACACGCCCGCGACAGCCAGGTCGCCCGCCGGATCCTGTCCGGCCTGCGCGCCCCCCGCGTACGGGCGCCGATCGTCGGCGAGGGAGGCGCGATCGAGGTCGACGGGGCGGGCACACTGCTCGCGACCGAGAGTTCACTGGTCAACGACAACCGCAACCCCGGCACGTCCCGCGACGACATCGAGCGCGCGCTCAAGGCACTGTTCGGCGTCACCCAGGTCCTCTGGGTGGACGGCGTCAGGGGCGAGGACATCACGGACTACCACATCGACGCCCTGGCCCGCTTCGCCGAACCGGGCGTGGTGGTCATGAGCACGCCCTCGCCCACGGCCCCCGACGACGTCTGGGCGAAGGCCTACCGGCAGGCCCGCGAGGCTCTGTCCGAAGCGAAGGACGCCCGGGGCGGCTCCCTCGACCTGGTCTCCCTCCCCGAACCGGCGCACATCGGCCGCCGAGGCCCCGATTTCCTCGCGAGCTACGTCAATTACTACGTGGCGAACGGCGCCGTGATCATGCCCCGCTTCGGCGACAGGAAGGCCGACAGCGACGCCGCCTCGATCGTCCGGGACCTGTACCCGGGGCGCAAGGTCACCCAGCTCCCGGTGAACGCGCTCGGCGAGGGCGGCGGCGGCATCCACTGCGCGACCCAGCAGCTGCCGAAGGCGCCGTGAGGCGAGGCGTCAGTCGAGGCGCTGACCGGGGCCGGCGCCCAGGAGCGCGAGGAAGGCCCTGAACGCCCCCGGCATGTCCACCGACTCGGGATCGAGCAGCCACTGGTACTGCAAGCCGTCCATCACCGCCACCATCAGCGGGGCCGCCGCCTCGGGGGTGAGCCCGCCCGGCAGCCGCTCCCCGTACTCGGCGCGCAGCACCGCCGCGAAGCTCTCGCGCACCGCCTCGTACCGCCCGGTGAAGAAGGGGCGTGCCGGATGCCCGTCCGTCACGCTCTCGCCGAGCAGCGCGGAGAAGGTCTGCACGATGCCGGGCCGCATCGCGTTGTACTCCACCAGCGAGCCGAGCAGGTCGAGCCGCCACTCGCCGTGCGGCACCGCGTCCCACTGGTCGCGGGCCTCCAGGACGGCCACCAGCAGCGCCTCCTTGGTGGGGAAGTAGTGCAGCAGGCCCTGCTGGGTGAGCCCGACCCGCTCGGCGACCGCCCCGAGGCTCGCGCCCCGGTAGCCGCGCTCGGCGATCACCTCCAGGGCGGCCCGGAGGATCTCCGCGCGCCGCTCCTCGCCCCTGGGCCTCGCCCTGCCCACCGCCATGTCCGCACCTCTCCCTCGGCTTCCCCGCAGGACGTGTGGCCCCGCTCGAAGGACCGTACGACATCTTCATGTAACGGCCGCATCACGAAACCTACCGATCAACAGGTAGGCGATGCAGGATGGGGCAGCCGGCGCGTACCGGCCGACCCGGACTCAACGAGGAGGCACTGCCATGGCGGCACGCAAGCCCACCGAGACCACGGCCACCGAGACCACGGACGCGGATCGGGCGCGGGAGGCGGTCGTCGAGGCCGCGCTCGGCAAGCTCGGCCCGCACGCCAAGGCCCGCCTGCTCGGCGGCCGTGACATGTGGTCCCTGCACGCCCTCCCGGAGATCGGCCTGAAGCCCCTGGTCATGTCCGACGGCCCGATCGGCGTGCGCGGCACCCGCTGGACCGCCGACGACCCGTCCATCGCGCTGCCGTCCCCGACCGCCCTCGCCGCCACCTGGGACCAGGACCTGGCCCGCCGCGCCGGGGCACTTCTCGCGCAGGAGGCCCGCCGCAAGGGCGTGCACGTACTGCTCGCGCCGACCGTCAACCTCCACCGCACCCCGCTGGGCGGCCGCCACTTCGAGGCGTACAGCGAGGACCCGTATCTGACGGGCGTGATCGGCACCGGTTACGTCCAGGGCGTGCAGTCCGGCGGCGTCGGCACGACCGTCAAGCACTTCGTCGCCAACGACGCCGAGACCGAACGCTTCACCGTCGACAACAGGATCGGCGCGCGCGCCCTGCGCGAGCTGTACCTCGCGCCCTTCGAGGCGATCGTCGCGGGCGCCCACCCCTGGGGCATCATGACCGCCTACAACCAGGTCAACGGCGTGACGATGACCGAACACCGCTACCTCGTGAACGAGGTCCTGCGCGGTGAATGGGGCTTCGACGGCTGCAACGTCTCCGACTGGATGGCCGCCCGCTCCACCACCGGCGCCATCGAGGGCGGCCTCGACATCGCCATGCCGGGACCCCGCACCGTGTACGGCGAGCCGCTCGCCGCCGCCGTCCGCGCGGGGGAGGCGGCGGAAGGGGCGGTCGACGACGCCGTCCGCAACGTCCTGCGCCTCGCCGCGCGTGTCGGCGTGCTCGAAGGCGCCGAGCCGGTCGTGACGCGGACCCCCGCCGAGATCGACGGCGTGGCCCTGGCCCGCGAGATCGCCCGCCGCTCCTTCGTCCTCGTACGCAACGACAACCAGACCCTGCCGCTCAACCGCTCCACCGGCAGGATCGCCCTGATCGGCGCCGCCGCCCGCGACGCCCGCGTCCTCGGCGGCGGCTCCGCCACCGTCTTCCCCGCCCGTGTCGTCTCCCCGCTCGACGGCCTGGCCGCCGCCCTGCCCGAGGGCGCCCTCACCTACGCCGTCGGGGCCGACCCGAGCGACGAACTCGCCCCCGCCGACAAGGGGTTCGAGCTGCGCGCCCGCTGCCGGGACGCGGACGGCGACATCCTGGGCGAGGGCGGCCTGCCCATCGGCCAGGTCCAGTGGATCGGCGACGACCTGCCCGAAGGCGTTACCCACGAGGCCATGGCGAGCGTCGAGGTGCTCGGCACGTTCACGCCGCGCGAGAGCGGCGAGCACTCCTTCGGCACGCGCGGCCTCGGCGGCTTCACGCTCACGGTCGGCGGCCGGGTCCTCTACGACGGAGTCCAGCACGCGGACGCCGGGGCCGACCCGTTCGAGGCGCTCTTCGGCTCCCCGGTCGAACGCGGCACGGTGGCCCTCACCGCGGGCGAGCCCGTCGAGGTGTCCCTGCTCCACCGGCTCGACAAGAAGGCCGCTGCTCCGCTGCCCGGCGTGCTGTTCTCCCTCGTCCACCTCGGCCCGCGACGCGCCGACGACGAACTGATGTCCGAGGCCGTCGAGGCGGCACGCGGCGCCGACACCGCCGTCGTGGTCGTCGCCACCACCGAGCGCGTCGAGTCCGAGGGCTTCGACCGCCGGGACCTGAGGCTGCCGGGCCGCCAGGACGACCTGGTCCGCGCGGTGGCCGCCGCCAACCCCCGCACCGTGGTCGTCGTCAACTCCGGTTCCCCGGTGGAGCTGCCGTGGCGCGACGACGTCGCCGCGGTCCTGCTCGGCTGGTTCCCCGGCCAGGAGGGCGGCGCCGCCCTCGCCGACGTCCTCCTCGGCGCCGAGGAGCCGGGCGGCCGACTCCCCACCACCTGGGGCGACCTCGCCGCCGCCCCCGTCACGGAAGTCACCCCGAGCAACTCCGAACTCGCTTATCGGGAGGGCGTGTTCATCGGCTACCGCGCCTGGGAGAGGATGGGCGCCACCCCCTCGTACGCGTTCGGCCACGGCCTCGGCTACACCGACTGGGCGTACGAGTCGCTCACGGTCGAGGGCACGACGGCCACGGTCCGCCTCCGCAACTCCGGCCGCCGCGCGGGCCGCGAGGTCGTCCAGCTCTACCTGGCCCCCACCGAGCCCGACCCCGCCCGCCCGGCCCGCTGGCTCGCGGGGTTCGCGACCGTCGAGGCGGCGCCGGGCGAGAGCGTCCGGGCCACCGTGGAACTCCCGCGCCGCGCCTTCGAGATCTGGGACGAGGTATCCAACTCATGGGCGTACCAGGCGGGTTCCTACGAGGTCCAGGCGGGCCGCTCGATCGCGGACCTGCGTCTGACCAGGGTGCTCCGGGCCACCCTGTAAGGGGCGCGGTGCCGGAGGGAGCGCCTGTGGCCTAGGCCGGAGGCTTGCGCGCGGTCACCTGCCGGTAGGCCAGCTCGGCCAGGCGTGCCTGGCCGTTCTTGCTGGGGTGGAACCAGTCCCAGTGGCTCAACTGGTCACCGTCGAAGCGATAGTCGAACACCGCCCCGCCGTCGTACCGGCACCGCCGATCCTTCTCGCACACCTCTTCGAGCACCTCGTTGTACGCCACCACGCGGTCCTGCACCGACTCCCGCCGCTCGGACGCCTCGGCGCCCAGATCGTCCGGGTCGGCCAGCATGGCCGAGCAGATGCCCAGCTTCCACACCTGCTTGCCCAGCGCGTTCGTGCGCCCCTGCGACCAGAGCCGCTTCAGATCCGGCACCGACGACACGTACACCTGCGCCTTCGGCAGCGAGCGGCGCAGCGTGCGCATCGCCTCCTGGAAGTCCGCGCGGAACCGCGCGACCGGCGTCATCGCGGCGGGCGTCGAACGGCAGGCGTCATTGGCGCCCACCATCACCGTCACCAACTCGGGGCGCTCCACGACGGCCCGCTCGACCTGCCCGGCCAGATCCGCCACCCGGGCGCCGGTCTTCGCGTGGTTCCAGCTGTGCGAGGCGGCCCGCTTCCCGAGCAGCCGGGACGCGAGGCTGCGCACCTCGGCGTCCGTGCCGGTCGCCCACGAAGCCTCCGGGCAGTCGGAGAGGACCGAGCAGGCGTCGAAGCCGCGGGTGATGGAGTCGCCGATCGCCACCAGCGAGCGGGGCGTGGTGTCCCAGGCTGGAGTGGGCCTGGGGGACGGCTTGCCGTGCGCGGACGGACCGGGGGCCGAGGCGTTGCCCCCCTGCGCGTCACACGCCGTGAGCGACGCGGTGCCGAGGAAGGCCGCCGCCGCGAGAGCTGCGACGGCACGCGAGCGGTGCCTGCGGTTCCGCATCCCCTGGTCCCCTCTGTCGTTCAACGTGACGTCGTGCGCGCGGCCGGGGTTGCGCCCCGCCGGGTGAAAGGTCGGAGTTTCCCGGCCCCGGGACCGACGGTACGTCACCCTCCTTGCCCTGCCGCACGGTAGCCTCGCCCCGTAGCCGCCGGGCCACCGCTGTCACGGCGGCGACAGGCGGGTGATCCACCCGGTGACGCCCCGCTGCTGTGGTTCCGCTAAATTACATCACGTCACATCTGTCCCCTTTTCCCAGGTTTCTCTACCCTTTGGGGAAAATTGCTCGGCACGGGCGCGAGGCCGCTGGGGAAGGCGAACCTCGACCCACACTGGAGGTCCCGGTGACGACACGTGGAGTTCTGTACGTGCACTCCGCTCCGCGCGCGCTGTGCCCACACGTCGAGTGGGCCGTCGCGGGCGTACTCGGCGCGCGTGTGAGCCTCGACTGGATCAGGCAGCCCGCCGCGCCGGGCACCTGGAGATCCGAATTCTCCTGGAAGGGCTCGGTGGGCACCGCCTCCAAGCTCGCCTCCGCCCTGCGCGGCTGGTCCCTGCTGCGCTTCGAGGTCACGGCCGAGCCGTGCCCGAGCGCCGAGGGCGAGCGGTACAGCGCCACGCCCGACCTCGGCATCTTCCACGCCGTCACCGGCCTGCACGGCGACATCCTCATCCCCGAGGACCGCCTGCGCGCCGCCCTCGCCCGCTCGCAGCGCGGCGAGAGCGACCTGGAGGCCGAGCTGGCGAAGCTCCTCGGCAAGCCCTGGGACGACGAACTGGAACCGTTCCGCTACGCGGGCGAGGGCGCGCCGGTGCGGTGGCTGCACCAGGTCGTCTGACACCTCGCCGCACCAGGCCGTCCGACACCTGGCCCGGGTAACCCGAAGGGGCCCCCACCATGCGGTGGGGGCCCCTTCGGGTACGTACGTACGACCGGGTCAGACGCTCCGGAACGCCAGGACCACGTTGTGGCCGCCGAAGCCGAACGAGTCGTTCAGCGCCACGATGTGGCCCTCGGGCAGCTGGCGGGCCTCGTCGCGGATGACGTCCGCGTCGACCTCGGGGTCGAGGTTCTCGATGTTGATCGTCGGCGGGGCCATGCGGTGCTTGAGCGCGAGGACCGTGGCCACGGTCTCCACGCCGCCCGCGCCACCGAGCAGGTGACCCGTCATCGACTTGGTGCTGGCGATCGCCATGTGGTCGACGTCGTCGCCGAACGCCTTGCGCAGCGCCTTGATCTCGGCGACGTCACCCTGCGGGGTCGAGGTGGCGTGCGCGTTCACGTGCACGATCTCGGCCGGCTTGAGGTCCGTCGTGTCGATCAGGTTCTGCAAGGCCGCGGCGATGCCGTTGCCGGACGGCTCGGGCTGCGTGATGTGGTGCGCGTCGGCCGAGATGCCCTGGCCGACGGCCTCCGCGTAGATCTTCGCGCCGCGGGCCTTGGCGTGCTCCTCGGACTCCAGGACGATCACACCGGCGCCCTCGCCGAGCACGAAGCCGTTGCGGTCCGCGTCGTAGGGACGCGAGGCGCCCTGCGGGTCGTCGTTGTTCTTGGACATCGCCATCATGTTGCCGAACGCGACGATCGGCAGCGGGTGGATCGCCGCCTCCGTGCCGCCCGCGACGACCACGTCGGCGCGGCCGGTGCGGATCATCTCGACCGCGTAGCCGATGGCCTCCGCGCCCGAGGCGCAGGCCGACACCGGGGTGTGGACGCCCGCCTGGGCGCCCAGCTCGATGCCGACGTTGGCCGCCGGGGAGTTGGGCATCAGCATCGGCACGGTGTGCGGGGAGACGCGGCGTACGCCCTTCTCCTTCAGCACGTCGTACTGGTCCAGAAGCGTGGTCACACCGCCGATGCCGGAGGCGATGACCGCGCCGAGGCGGTGCGGGTCCACGGAAGTGTCCTCGCCCGCCTTCGCGGTGTAGCCCGCGTCGGCCCAGGCCTCCTTGGCCGCGATCAGCGCGAACTGCGCCGAACGGTCCAGCTTGCGCGCCTGCGGGCGGGGAATGACCTCGCCCGGCTCCACGGCGATCTGACCGGCGATACGGACCGGCAGCTCGGCTGCCCAGTCCTGTTCCAGCGTGCTGACGCCGGAGCGGCCCGCGAGCAGGCCCTCCCACGTCGATGCTGCGTCGCCACCCAGCGGTGTGGTTGCGCCGATACCGGTGACGACCACGGTGCGATTGGTCGAGTTCACAGGAAATTTCTCCACGGTGTTGAGGGGATCAGCGGCGCCACCGCCGGGTGGCGACAGAGCACGGCTCGGTCAGTTCTGGTGCTCGAGGATGTACTTGGTCGCGTCGCCGACCGTCTTGAGGTTCTTGACGTCGTCGTCCGGGATCTTGACGTCGAAGCGCTCTTCGGCGGCGACGACGACCTCGACCATGGACAGCGAGTCGACGTCCAGGTCGTCGGTGAAGGACTTGTCCAGCTGGACGTCCTCGACCGGGATGCCGGCGATCTCGTTCACGATCTCCGCGAGACCGGCGACGATCTCTTCCTGAGTGGCGGCCATGTTGGCGCTCCTTCGTATGTATCCAGAGGGGGTGGCATGTTCCCGGACCGGGTGATCCGGACGTGATGCCTAGGGGAGGGTAACGACCGTGGCGGCGTACACGAGACCCGCCCCGAAGCCGATGACGAGCGCGGTGTCGCCGCTCTTCGCCTCGCCGGTCGCCAGAAGCCGCTCCATCGCGAGCGGGATCGAGGCGGCCGAGGTGTTACCGGTGGTGCGCACGTCACGGGCGACCGTGACGTGTTCCGGCAGTTTCAGAGTCTTCACCATCGAGTCGATGATCCGCTCGTTGGCCTGATGCGGAATGAAGACATCCAGGTCGTCCGCGGTGATTCCGGCCGCGTCCAGCGCCTGCTGGGCGACCTTCGCCATCTCGAACACGGCCCAGCGGAACACCGCCTGGCCTTCCTGCGTAATGGCAGGGAACTTGTCGGGGGCGCCGTTGCGGTACGCCTCCCAGGACTCGGTCTGCTTGATCGTCTCGGACTTGTCGCCCTCCGAGCCCCAGACCGTCGGACCGATCCTCGGCTCCTTGGAGGGGCCGACGACCACGGCACCGGCACCGTCACCGAACAGGAACGCCGTCGCGCGGTCGGTCAGGTCGGTGAGGTCGCTCAGCCGCTCCACGCCGATGACCAGGACGTACTCGGCCGAGCCGTCGGTGACCATACCCCTGGCCAGCGTCAGACCGTAACCGAAGCCGGCGCAGCCCGCGGAGATGTCGAACGCGGCGGGCTTGCCCGCGCCGATCTTGTCCGCGATCTCGGTCGCGATGGCCGGGGTCTGCTTGAAGTGCGAGACCGTCGAGACGATCACGCCGCCGATCTGCGCGGGCGTGATGCCCGCGTCGGCGATCGCCTTGCCCGCCGCCTCGATCGACATCGCGGCCACGGTCTCCTCGTCGGAGGCCCAGTGGCGGGTGGCGATGCCCGAGCGGGAACGGATCCACTCGTCGGACGAGTCGATCGTCTCCAGGATCACCTCGTTCGGCACGACACGGGTGGGCCGGTAGCCGCCGACGCCCATGATCCGCGCGTACGGGGCGCCCTGACTGGGCTTGATCTTCGACATGCGCTACGGCTCCTTGTCTGTCGTCGGCTCAGGAATGCTCGGCGACGAGCGCGCGGGCCGCGTCGAGATCATCGGGGGTCTTCACCGCGAGGGTCTGGACGCCCTTCAGCGCGCGCTTGGCCAGGCCGGTCAGCGTGCCACCGGGGCACACCTCGACCAGCGCGGTGACGCCCATCTCACGGAACGTCTCCATGCACAGGTCCCAGCGGACCGGGTTGGCGACCTGGCCGACCAGGCGCTCGATCACCTCGGCGCCGGTGGCCACGGCCTTGCCGTCGCGGTTCGAGACATAGGTGAACCTCGGGTCGGAGAGGGCGAGACCGCCGGCGGCCTCCTCCAGCTGCGCCACCGCGGGAGCCATGTGGTGCGTGTGGAAGGCGCCCGCGACCTTGAGCGTGACGACCTTGCGCACGCCCTCGGGCTTGTCGGCCTCCAGAGCGGCGAGCTGGTCCGTGGTGCCCGCGGCCACGATCTGGCCCGCGCCGTTCACGTTGGCCGGGGTCAGGCCGAGCTTCTCCAGGTGCGGGACGGTGACCTCGGGGTCGCCGCCGAGCAGCGCCGCCATACCGGTCTCCGTGACCGCGGCGGCCTCGGCCATGGCGAGTCCACGCTTGCGTACGAGGCGCAGGGCGTCGTCGTCGGTGAGCACCCCCGCGTACGCGGCGGCCGTGATCTCACCCACGCTGTGCCCGGCGACCGCGCCCGGCGCGATGTCACCGAGTGCCGCGGCGGACAGCAGTCCGGCCGCCACGAGCAGCGGCTGCGCCACGGCGGTGTCGCGGATCTCATCCGCGTCGCCTCGCGTGCCGTAGTGGGCGAGGTCGAGCCCGATGGCGTCCGACCAGGCGCCGAGGCGGTCTGCGGCGCCGGGGAGGTCGAGCCAGGGAGTCAGGAAGCCGGGCGTCTGAGCGCCTTGGCCGGGAGCGACGAGTACGAGCACTCTCACACTCTCTCTTGTCGACGGCGTAAGCCGCCCGTGGGGACAGGGACGAAGAACGGCTGGGGGAATTGTAGGGGCCCGACAAAAGCCCTACGACTGGAGATCCCCGTCGGCCAGACGCCCCAGGATCAGCGCGATCCGGAGCGTGAACGCGGAGCGCACATCGGAGGGCGACCATCCGGTGACGTCAGTCACACGTCGAAGCCGGTAGCGCACGGTGTTGGGGTGTACGAAGAGCATCCGGGCGGCGCCTTCGAGGCTGCTCGCCTGCTCCAGATAGACGCTCAGCGTCTCCAGGAGCGCGGAGCCCGCCTCCTCCAACGGTCTGTAGATCTCCTCCACCAGCTGATCGCGGGCGGCCGGATCCCCCGCCATGGCGCGCTCGGGCAGCAGATCGTCCGCGAGGACGGGCCGCGGAGCGTCCTGCCAGGCGGCACTCGCCTTGAGCCCGGCCGCCGCGGCCTGCGCGGAACGGGTGGCTGCCAGCAGGTCGGGCACGATCGGCCCCGCCACCACCGGCCCGGCGGCGTACGGCCCGATCAGAGCCTTGGCCACGGCCATCGGATTGTTGTTGCCGCCCGCGATGACGACCAGCCGGGTACCGAGGACACCGGTCAGGACCTGGAGCTTCGCGTGCCGGGCGGCCCGCCGGATGGCCTCGACGGTCAGCTCGCTGTCGCCGTCCGGCGCCGTACCGAGGACCACACAGACGTGCTCGGGCGAGTTCCAGCCGAGCGCGGCCGCTCTGCTCACGGCCCCCTCATCGGCCTCACCGGAGAGCACCGCGTTCACCACGAGCGACTCGAGGCGGGCATCCCAGGCACCGCGTGCCTCGGCGGCCTGCGCGTACACCTGCGCGGTGGCGAAGGCGATCTCACGGGCGTAGACGAGCAGCGCCTCACGGAGGACGGATTCGTCCCCCGGAGCCGCGACCTCGTCGATCGCCGACTCCATCACCTCGATCGTCGTACGCACCATCTCCACGGTCTGCCGCAGGGTGATCGCCCTGGTCAGCTCGCGGGGGGCGGTCCCGAAGACGTCCGTGGAAATGGCCTGGGGGGCGTCCGGATGCCGGAACCACTCGGTGAACGCGGCGATACCGGCCTGCGCCACCAGACCGATCCAGGAGCGGTTCTCCGGCGGCATCGCCCGGTACCAGGACAGCGTCTCGTCCATGCGCGCGATGGCCTGCGCCGCGAGGCTCCCTGACGACTTCTCCAGGCGCTTCAGGGTCGCGGTGTGCGCGTGAGGGGTGCGGCGGTCCTGCCGGGGCCCGGCTCCTGGCTCCGGGTGGGACCCGGGCGGGGAACCCGGCTGGGACTCCTGGTGGGCTTCGTTCGCTGAGGGTTCGGGCACGGGGACAAGACTGCCTTATCGGGGCGGGCACATGCGGTGCCGGGGCCAGGGCCACCCCCGCGGATCCCGCCCCGTCCGGGGCGACGGCTCCCTTTTGCTTTCTCGGCCCCGCGTCTCGAGGCATGCGTGGGGCCCCCTTCCCGGCCCGCCAGGGTCCCGCTCTCTAGCGCGGTCTCTAGCGCGTCAGGGCCCTGCTCCCCGGCCCACCTGGGCCTCGCTCCCTGGGCCCGCCTGGGCCTTGCTCCTCAGCCTGCCAGGGCCTTGCTTCCCGGCCGCCAGGCCCTCGTCCCTCCGCCTGCCAGGGCCTTGCTTCCCGGCCCGCCGGGGTCTTGCTTCCCGGGCCCGCCGGGGTCTTGCTCTCCGGGCCCGCCGGGGCCTCGCTTCTCAGCCTGTCAGGGCCCTGCTCCCCAGCGCGCCAAGGCCCCGATCCCCGGGGCCGCAAGGGCTCCGCTCCCGGGGCCCGCCAGGCTCTCACTCCCCGGCCGCCAGGGCTCCGCTCCTCAGGCCCGCCAGGCTCTCGTTCCCCGGCCCCGCCAGGGCTCCGCTCCCCGGCCCGCCAGGGCCCCGCTCCCCAGCCCGTCGGACAGGCCCTAACGTGGAGTGCGTGATAGACGTACGGCGCTCCGGCGACCGGTACCGCGGCGGGGAGGCGGCGAACGGCATCGAGTCCTTCCACGCCTTCTCCTTCGGGCCCCACTACGACCCCGACAACCTCCGCTTCGGCGCGATCCTGGCCTGCAACGAAGAGCGCCTCGCGCCCGGCGCGGGCTTCGACGAACACCCGCACAGCCACACCGAGATCGTCACCTGGGTCGTCGAGGGCGAACTCACCCACCGCGACTCGACGGGCCACGAATCCCTGGTCCGCCCGGGCGATGTCCAGCACCTGTCCGCGGCGGGCGGCGTCCGCCACGTGGAACGCAACGACGGCGACGCCCCGCTCGTCTTCGTCCAGATGTGGCTCGCCCCGCTCTCCCCGGGCGGCGACCCCGCCTACACGGTCGTCCACGGAATCGCCGACTCCACCCCGTACGAGATCCCCGGGGCGGGAGCCCTGCTCCACATCCGACGCCTGTCCCCGAACGAACGCACCGCCCTACCGGACGCGCCGTTCACCTACCTCCACGTGGTGCGCGGCGAAGTACGCCTGGGCAACGAGCGCTTGGCCACGGGCGACGCGGCGCGCATCACGGGCGAGACGGACCGGGGCCTGGAGGTGGTGGCCATCGCGGGGGAGGCCACGGAGGCCGTGGCGGGCGCGGGGGTCACGGAGGTCACAGGGGCAACGGCGGGGGAGGCCGTGGAGGGCGCGGCGGCGGTCGAGCTGCTGGTGTGGGAGATGTCGAGCGGGTAGCCGTCCTTCATGGCTCGGCGTGCGGAGCGGGTAGCTGTCCGTTCCTGGCTCTGCGTGCCGAGCAGGGGCGGGTGCCCTTTTAAGGCTCCGCGTGCCGAGCAGGGGCGGGGTGCCCTTTCATGGGTCCGTGTGCCGAGCAGGAGCGGGTGTCTTTTCACGGCTCCGCGTGCCGAGCAGGGCGGATGTCCTTTCACGGCTCCGCGCGCCGAGCGGGTGGCTGTCCCTCCACAGCTACGCGTGCCGAGGCGGGCAGCCCTCCCTCACAGCTCCGCGAGCACCGCGTCGGTGAAGGGCGGCCAGGCCTCCACGGCCCAGGGCCCGAAGGGCCGGTCGGTGAGGGCCACACAAGCCGCGCCCGCGTCCGGGTCGATCCACAGGAACGTCCCGGCCTGCCCGAAGTGCCCGAACGTCCGCGGCGAAGATGAACTCCCCGTCCAGTGCGGCACCTTGGAGTCCCGGATCTCGAATCCGAGCCCCCAGTCGTTGGGGTTCTGATGCCCGTACCCCGGCAGCACGCCCTTCAGCCCCGGATACGTCACCGTCATCGCCGCCGCCACCGTCCGCGCGTCCAGCAGCCGAGGCGCCTGCACCTCCGCGGCGAACTTGACGAGGTCGTCGACCGTGGACACTGCGTCCTTGGCGGGCGAACCGCCCCCCTCCAGCGCGGTGGCGGTCATCCCGAGCGGCTCCAGCACCGCCTGCCGCAGATACTCCGCGAACGGAATGTCCGTCGCCTTGGCGATGTGATCACCGAGAACATCGAACCCCGCGTTGGAGTACAGCCGCCGCGTCCCCGGCGCCGACGTCACCCGGTGCTCGTCGAAGGCGAGTCCACTGGTGTGCGCGAGCAGATGCCGAACCGTCGACCCTTCAGGACCGGCGGGCTCGTCCAACTCGACCGCTCCCTCTTCGTAGGCGACCAGCACCGCGTACGCCGCGAGCGGCTTGGTGACCGAGGCGAGGGCGAAGCGCCGGTCCGTCGGCCCATGCGCCCCGACGACAGTCCCGTCCGCACGGACGACAGCGGCGGCAGCCGTGGGAACCGGCCAGTTCTCGATCATCGCCAAGCTCTGCATGCCCACGAGCCTAATTCCTCGCCGGAACCATCAGTGACTTCGGGTGGAGGTCGCCAGTGACTTCGGGTGGACGTCGCCCTGAGGCAATGGCGACCACGACGATGGCAACGACGTGTAAATGGTGACGTGTAGGTGGTGACGTGTATGGGCTGACGGCCCTCTGCCCCCTAATCCACTTGACCCCCTAACGCACTTGGCCTGCCTAATCCACTTGCTTGGAGCGCACTCCAAGGTCATAGCGTGTGGAACATGACGGTGATGGAGACCACGCCCGCCCCACCCCGCCCCGCACCGGGGTCCGCCCGCTGCGACTCGGTACCGGCCGGGCCCCCGCGCCCGGACGGTGAGGACCACTACACGATCAGCGAGGTCGCCACCTTCACCGGCCTCACCGCGTACACCCTGCGCTGGTACGAGCGGATCGGCCTGATGCCCCACATCGACCGCTCCCACACGGGCCAGCGCCGCTACCGCAACCGTGACCTGAACTGGCTCGCCTTCGTCGGCAAGCTCCGCCTGACCGGGATGCCCGTGGCGGACATGGTCCGTTACGCGGAACTGGTGCGTGAGGGCGAGCACACCTTCACCGAGCGCCAGGAACTCCTGGAGCGGACCCGGCGCGACGTCCGTACCCGCATCGCGGAACTCCAGGACACCCTCGCCGTCCTCGACTACAAGATCGACATGTACGCGGGCGCCCGCAAGGCGTCGGAGAGGCTCTGAACACTGATGACGGTTGAGAACACGTACGGCGAGATAGCCACGGCCCGGCTCGGCACCCACGGCCCCGAGGTCGGTGTCCAGGGCCTCGGCTGCATGGGCATGAGCTTCGCCTACGGCCCGACCGACGCCGAGGAGGCCCGCGCCACCCTGGACCGCGCCCTCGAACTGGGCGTGACCCTCTACGACACCGCCGACGTCTACGCCATGGGCGAGAACGAGAAGTTCCTCGCTCCCTTCCTCAAGGCGCACCGTGACGAGATCGTCCTCGCCACCAAGTTCGCCCTGGCCATCGACCCGGACAATCCGACGAAGCGGCGTATCGACAACTCTCCCTCCTACATCCGATCCAGCGTCGAAGCCAGCCTGCGCCGTCTGGGCACCGACGTCATCGACCTCTACTACATGCACCGCCGCGACCCGGACGTCCCCATCGAGGAGGCCGTCGGCGCGATGGCCGACCTCGTCACCGCGGGCAAGGTCAAGCACCTCGGCCTGAGCGAAGTCACCGGCGACGAACTGCGTGCCGCCCACGCCGTCCACCCCATCGCCGCCGTCCAGTCCGAGTGGTCGCTCTTCAGCCGCGACATCGAGCGGGGCGTGGTCCCCGCGGCCGCCGCGCTCGGCGTGGCGCTCGTGCCCTACTCCCCGCTCGGCCGTGGCTTCCTCACCGGCGCGTTCGTCGACGCCAACAAGGAACTGGGCGAGGACGACTTCCGCCGCCAGCAGCCCCGCTTCACGGGTGCCAACGCCACCGCCAACGCGGCCCTCCTGGCCCCCGTCCGCACGGTCGCCGAAGCCCATGGCGCGAGCCTCGGCCAGGTCGCCCTGGCGTGGGTGCAGCAGCAGTCCGCAGTCCACGGCCTGCCTGTCGTCCCGATCCCCGGCACCCGCAAGCGCGTCCGCGTCGAGGAGAACACCGCGGCCACCCGCATCACCCTCTCCGACGAGGATCTCGCCCTGCTCGCCCCGATCGCCACCAATGTCGCGGGCGACCGCTATGCCGACATGACCTTCACCTCGGCGGGCCGGGAGTAGTCAGATCGGGTCCGCTTGTTCGGGTCTGCTTGTTCGGGTCCGCTTGTTCGGGTCCGCTTGGCCGGGCGGGCCGTGGGCGAGGCTCTGGCTGGGGTCCAACCCGGCCAGGGTGCTCGTCGGACCCCTGGGCCCAGCAACTCCCAGGCGGATTGCTGCTCACCGGGGCCCGGCACCCGGGGCACCCCGGCCGCTCACGCGGGCCACCCTTTACGCGAGGCCCAGGGCGAAGACCGCGAATCCGGCCGCCAGGAGTCCAGCGAGTGCCCGTCGCGTGTGGCTCGCGCGCTTCCACGGGGTTTCGAAGGCCCGGGCGTAGCGGCCTATCAGCACCAGCAGCGCCGCGATGAGCGGAAGCCAGGCGAGCCGCGCGGCTATCCAGCCCAACGTGTCGGGGCTCATCGTCAACCCCGGTATCGCGCCGAGGAGCGAGCCGGGTACCGCCGCGGCGAGCAGTGCCGTCTGGTGCCAGCACAGGATCGTCATCGCCGTCAGGTTGACCACGACGACCGGGGCCCACAGTCCCGGCCTGCGCAGCAGTCGGCCGATGCGGTTCCGCAACAGGATCGCCGCGCCGCTCTGCACGGCGGCGAGGGCGAGGACCAGCAGGGACGGCGGATGTGAGTTCGTCCGGGCCTCACCGGGGACGCCGACCATCGACACCGGATAGTGGAAGACGAGGAGCAGCACGGAGAACAGAGCCGAGCCGCCGACGAGCAACAGCCAGGCCCCACGCTTTCCCAGCCTCTTCTCGCCCCAGGAAACGCCCAGTTGGTAGGCGAACAGCCAGCCCGGCAGCAGATTCAGCAGGGAAAGCCAGGAGGACATGGCGTCCGCGAAGGGGCCGTAGCGCAGAAAGTCGACGATGGCGACCGCCCCCAGCAACGGCACCGCGGCCCAGGCCCCCAGCCGCTCCGCCGCGCGTATGCACCAGGGGGTGAGCGCTGTGATCGCCATGTAGACGCCCACGAACCACAGGGGCTGGATGACCAGGGTGGACGCCGTGCGCAGTGTCGTGCCCGGCACCCCCAGTCCGTACAGCACCGGGATCAGCGCGGCCCAGACCGCCGTGACCCCGAGGACCGGTCGCCCGAGCCGAGCGACGCGCCCGCGCAGCCAGCCACCGGTCGACTCACCCCGTGCCACCGCCCTGCGGTACGACAGCGTGGAGGCATAGCCGCCCACGAGGAAGAAGATGCCCAGCATCTGGAGCACCCAGCTCACCGGTGCGAAGAATCCGAACGAGGCCAGCGGGCTCGCGTTGTGCAGCGCGCCTTCGGCGTCGAGGGTGAAGCCGCCCAGGAGCCAGTGCCCGGTGGGCACGGCGAGCAGCGCCAGGGCGCGCAACCCGTCTATGGCCCGGTCGCGGTGGGGCGGTGTCTTGCTGTCGATGGCGGACGCCGCGCGGCGCAGTCCGCTCAGGGCGGGGAGGCTCATGTGCGTGCTCCGATGGTTCGGGTGCCGTCGGTGTCGGTGGAGTCGCCCCCGCCCGCGATACGGACGAAGGCCCGCAGGGAGTCCGTGCCCGGGGCGAAGTAGCCGGTGTGGCCCTTTGCTTGCTCGGCCGGAACGCGCCGGGCGCCGAAGCCGGGTGCGGTGGGATCCTCGCCGTGGCCGAGCCCGAACAGCTCGACGTTCGGCACCTTGCCGATCCAGTCGCTGTCGTCCCGGGCGGCCCAGACCCGCGCGCCGGTGTTCAGGTCGGCCACGCTGTCCGCCCGCATACCGGGGGAGCCGAGCACCACCAGGTCGGTCGCGGCGAGTCGCGGAGCGGCCAGGCCGCACACCACCGAGCCGTAGCTGTGGCAGAACACGGCGGGCCGCGGAGCACCGGATGCACTCAGACCCTGCGTGAAGCGCGCGAGACGCGGGGCTCCTGCCTCGGCGAGCCGACCGGTGGCGGCATCGGTGCCGAGGCCGACCGGCGTGGTGTATCCCACCCAGGCCACCACAGCGGTGCGGTGGCTGGCCGCCGCGTAGAGGGAGCGGCCCATCCCGGCGGGCGTGCCGTACTTGTCGTTGGCGCGGTCGAAGGTGCTCAGGTCGATGTCGGAGCCCGGCACCACTACGGATACGTGTTCCGCCCGCTCCAAGTCGCCGTAGACCTCGGCGACTTGCCCTCGGCCTCTTGGGTCGAAGGCCAGTATGTGGCGGCCGGGGGAGAGCAGCTCGCCGTAGCGCACGACCAAGGCGCGGGCGCGCTCGCGCTCCTGCGCGGTGAGGTCGGGGTCGGTCGATCGGGCACGCTCGCGCGCTCGCTCGGCGCGCAGAAAGCGCGAGTTGGCCTCGTATCGAAGAGCAGTCGGGGCTCCGTCGAGATTGCCGACGACCGAGGGGTGCCGCTCCATCAGCTCGTGGCGTCGGGTGGCGCTCAGCGTGTCGAAGAACGCGGCCACGCGATTGGGAGAGGCGGTCGCTGGGTCCGGCAGGCGCACCCCCAGGCTATGGTCCGCGCGCCAGGAACTCGTGCCCGGTGGTGGGCCCGTGAGCGGCTGCTGCTCATTGCCGGTGGTCCAGCCCACCGTGCCGGCCATGACCGTCGTCGTGAGTGCGGCGGCGACCAGCGCCCTCTTGCTCCGTGCTTTCCATGACCGAAGCCGCATGGCCGGTCTCCCTCCCCGCTTCGTGGCGCGCTGTGGCCTGACGAAGCGAAAGGTAGGAAGAAGGTGTGTCGCCGCACGTCACACCGCGGAGCCAACTCTCAGGTGCTACCGGGGTATGCGGTGGTGATACCGAGGTAGGGGGTGGCCTACTGCCCGCCGGGCGTGACCAGCCCCGCCTCATAGGCGAAGATCACGGCCTGGGCGCGGTCCCGCAGGTCCAACTTGTTGAGCACACGCCCGATGTGGGTCTTCACCGTCTGCTCGGCAAGGACCAGGCGCTCGGCGATCTCCTGGTTGGACAAGCCGCGCGCGATCAGGACCAGTACCTCGGTCTCACGCGGCGTCAGGCCGTTCAGCCGAAGGGACTGGTCCTTGCGCGGCGAGGGACGCTGCTTCGCGAACTCCGCGATCAGGCGACGCGTCACCGACGGGGCGAGCAGCGCCTCGCCGGACGCCACCACGCGGACGGCCGAGATCAGATCGGCAGGCGGCGCGTCCTTGAGCAGGAAGCCTGAAGCACCGATGCGCAGGGCCTCGTATACGTAATCGTCCGCGTCGAAGGTGGTGAGCATGAGCACCTTCGGCAGGTGCACCACTCCCGGCGGCGGGTCCAACAGGGCGCGGGCCGCGGCGAGTCCGTCCATCTCCGGCATGCGGACGTCCATCAGAACGACATCGGGGTGCGTGGTGCGGCTGACCTCGACACCCTGTTTGCCGTCCGGCGCCTCACCCACGACGTCGATGTCGCTCTGCGCCGCGAGCAGGGCGGCGAACCCCGCCCGCACCATGGCCTGGTCGTCGACGATGATCACGCGAATGGTCATGCGGTGGCGGAGTCCTTCGGGAGCAGGGGGAGCCGGGCGGCCACGCGGAAGCCGCCGTCGGGCAGCGGCCCGGCATCGACCGTGCCGCCGACCAACCGTACGCGCTCGCGCATGCCCACAAGCCCATGGCCCGTACCGCTGCTCTCCAGCGGGGCGGGCGGCTCGGTGGACGGGCCGTTGACCACGAGGATCAGGAGATGGTTGTCGTCCAGACTGACCGTGATCCTGGTCCGTGCCCCGGGTGCGTGACGCATCACGTTCGACAGGGCCTCCTGGACGATGCGGTAAGCGGACAGGTCCACGGCAGGAGACACCTCGGCGAGCTGGGTGAGGATCGCCAGCTCGGGGCGCGACAGGTCGATCGGTATGCCCGCCCGCACCGTGGCCTCCACCAGGTGCGGCAGCCGGTCGAGACCGGGCTGGGGCGCCCGCTCACCGGGCGCACCCTCGCTGCGCAGCACGGCGAGCAGCCGCCGCATCTCGGTGAGGGACTCCCGGGCGCTCGCCGCTATGCTCCCGAACTCCTCGCGCGCGGCGTCGGGGAGGCCGTCGAGCCGGTAGGGCGCGGAGTCGGCCTGGACCGTGATCACCGACATGTGATGGGCGACGACGTCGTGCAACTCGCGTGCGATGCGGGCCCGTTCCTCCAGGAGAGTGCGCTGGGAGCGCTCTGTCTCGCTGATCGTCTCCTGCTCGACGAGCCTGCGCCGGGCGTCCCCGCGCTCGCGCAGCAGCGCGCCGAGCAGCAGTACGGCCCCGCTCAGCACGATCAGCAGCACGCCGGTGTCCTGGCTCCCCTCGCCGCGGAACGCCCCGAGCACCAGCCCGGCGACCACCGTGACCAGCCAGACCCCGAGCAGTGTGCGGCGGCTCTCCCGCAGGGACAGCGCACAGCAGAGCACCAGATACCCCACGATGATCATGGGGGTCCAGGGGGCGAGGCGGCCGGGATCCGCGGTCATCGTGGCGATCGCGCCGATGACGTCCGCGACGATGACGATCCACCACGCGGGCAACGGTCGGGTGACCGCGAGGAGCAGAGGCGCGGACTGGGCCACTCCCAGAGCCCCCGCCAGGCCGCCGCCCACCCCGTAGTCATTCGTCAGCACCTGGACGGTGACCGGGATGAGGACGACGACGAAGCCCAGCGCGATCAGGTGGGGCAGCATCCGCACCCAGCGTTTGGGGGCACCCGCCAGCAGCGGCTCGGTCGATCCCGCGGGTGTCGAGAGCGAGGCCCCCGCCGTCCGCAGGCCCTCCACGACCGCCGCGGTCGCGCGCCGGAGGCCGGCCCCGCGGCCCCCCGGCTCAGCGGCCGGGCGGCGGGGCTCTTGATCAGGGGATGTCTTCGCGCTGCTCATGGCCTGATCAGCGTAGGCACGAAGCCCGCGTCGTGACGTCATACCGGGGAGCCGGACCTCACCTCATACCCAGGTATCACCGGCACCCCCACGGACTCCTCGGCGGCGCGGCTCACAGCTCTGCCAGCAGCTCGGCCTTCTTCATCGTGAACTCGTCGTCCGTGAGCAGGCCCGCCTGGTGCAGGTCCCCCAGGTGCCGGATGCGGTCCGCGATGTCCGCCGGGTCGCGCCGCACGGTCGGTGCCGACGTGGCGCCGACACCGTCGGACGTCAGTGCGGGGCCGCTGGCACGTACCGCCGCGAGGACCGACGCGGCGAACGGCAATGACTCGTGGACCGGGCCGTATCCGAGCCCGAAGACCACGGCCGCCGGATCCTGGTCGGCCTGCGCGGGCTGCGCCACGGGAGTCTCTCGGCGCAGCAGCCGCAGGTGGCCCTCGAAGACCTCCGGCGAACGCCACTCGATGCCGCTCAGGTCCGAGACGGGGAAGCTCTGGTCACCGGCCTTCCACTTCGCCGACGAGGCGCCCGTCCAGAACCACCGGAAGGACACCAGCTTGCCGTCGAAGGAAGCCTTGCCGTCGTACGCCTTGAACTGGAGCGGCGCCTCGGGAGCGGCCACCAGATAACGGTCGGTGGGGCCGTCGTCGTCCCCGGTGATCTGTGCCCGCAGCTCATCCGCGTAGTACTCGGCGAGCGTCTCCCGCTCCGCGGGCAGCACCAAGCGGTACGGGTCGCAGCCGTCCTTCAGCTGGCCCGCCGCCGCTTCCATCAGAGGATCGGCGCCCGGTCTTGGCACGGCATGCAGAACCACGGTCCCGCGTTTGCCGGGAGAGAGTGTCACCGCTGCGATCGCCTCATGCGGGATACGCCGTTCGCCGAGCGCTTGGTAGAGCCTCGGCGTGCGGATTCCCCGTTCGAAGCGGATGAGCACGGAGTCGGACTCGAACTCCCAGGCGGCGTGAAATCCGGCCAGTACATCACCCATGCGGCTTATCGTAGGCGGCACACGCCTCTCCGTCCCTCCTGCGGCGGGCCGCTGTTTCGTTGATTTCTACGCGCGTCGGGCCGCCGCCTCACCGGAAATGTTCTTCCGGCAGGCGTCATCCGCACTCGCGCACCGCACTCCGTGGTACGCGCCGGTGCCGATCTCGGCGAAGTTGCGCAGGCTCTCCGTGCCCGGCTCGAAATAGCCGGTGTGCCCCCTGGCGCCCGCGGCCGAGAGCACTCGCGCGCCGAAACCGCCGGACACCGGGTCGGCGCCGTGGCCGAGCCCGCCCACCTCCATGTACGGCACATCCTGGATCCAGTCGTCGCTGTCCCGTGCGGCCCAGACCCGGGCCGTCGTACCCAACTGCGACGCCCGGTCGGCGCGCATGCCGGGGCTTCCCGCGACCGCGATGTCGGTGACCCGCTGGGGCAGCGTCCGCGCGGCCACACCGCACACCACGGAGCCGTAGCTGTGGCAGTACAGCGCGACCGGGGAACGCCCCGGGAGCGCTCGCACCATGGAGTCGAGACGCACGGCGCCGCTCTCGGCGCGCATGGACGTGGCCGCGTCCACGCCGATGCCCGCGGGCGCGGTGTAGTCGGCCCAGGCGATCACGGCGGTCCGCGCGCGTGGGTTCACGGAGCGCTCCTCGCGGTACAGCGCCTTCGCCATGCCCACCGGCGCCGAGTACTTGCGGAACGTCCGCTCGAAGGTCAGCACATTGGTGTCGACGCCGGGCACCACGACGGAGACACGGCGGGCCTTGTCGAGGTCTCCGAAGACCTCAGCCATGCGCCCGGCACCCATGGGGTCGAAGGCGAGGACCTGGCGCTGCGGTCGCATCATGACCCCGAAGCGCTTCATTCTGCGCTCGGCCTCCTGCTGCCCCACGGGGGAGAGGCGTTCGTCATGCATGCGTTCCCGCTCGATCTTGCGGGCCTGTGCCAGGGCGATGCGGTTCGCGCGATAACGCAGCTCGATGGGCGCGCCGTTCATGTTGCCGACCGCGAGGGGATAACGGCTGGCGAGCCGGTTGCGCTGCTGCTTGTCGAGCGAGGTGAAGAAGTGGGTGAGCCGAGCGGCGGGAGCATCGGGGTCGGGCAGCGCGTGCCCGTCGATGTTCCCCCGCTCCCAGGCGGAGAGCGCGGCCTCGAGAGGCGACGATTCGCCCGCGTTGTTGCGTACGGCGGTCCAGCCCGTGGTCGCCAGCATGACGAACACGACGGCCAGCGCAAGCAGAGCGCGCCAGGCGTTGAGTTGAGGGGAGGAGTCGAAGGAAGTCACTGCGGAACACCCTAGGAGAACCCCGACGCATACCGTGCATCGCGTGACGCAGATCACGTTTCCGTAGGGGCAATTGAGGCACAGCGGGCGCATCTGGTGCGCGTCGTCACACTCTGTAAGTAGAACATGCGTGCGGCGCGAGGTGTGTGCATGACCCGCCGTTACCGCATTATCGCTCGGCGTTGTCGCGAATTGTGCTGATTGCGCCACCTTCGGTGAGGATCGGTCACCGGATGGCGGCCGAAGTCAGGGAAAGCCCCTCAGGGGCATTCCGGGGGGTTTTCGCCTATCCGGGTGACGCACATTCGTACCCCTTCCGATGGCACGGTCGGACGGTCCACAGTTCATGCAGCAGCTCCGCACGACGCGGACAACTCAGCCATACGACACGGGGGTTGAAGCACATGCGTACGACCATGCCCACGACCATCACGGCCGCCGCGATCACCGCACTCATCGCGGTGATCCTCTCACCCACGCACACCGTGGCCGCGGCTCCACCGACGTCCGGTGGCTGCGGGCCCGGTGAGTTCTGCCTCTGGGAGAAGAAGCAGTTCAAGGGCGCCCGTCACACATACGAATTGGCCAATATCGACATCGAGAGCTGTATCGCGCTGCCGGAGGGGGGCAGCGCGCAGGCTCTCGCCAACCGGACCGGCCGACCCGTCACCACGTATCAATCCGCGAAGTGCGCCGAGACCGGCGAGTTCAACACCTACCCGGGCAGCGGCACCTGGGCGCCCGAATCCCCCTATCGCGTACGGGCTTTCAAGGTCTGGGAAAGCTGAATGGGGGTACTCGTGGATGCGAGCCCGAACCGGCCGGCCTCGTCCCGGTCGGCTAGGTCGAGGAGCAGATGATGACGGGCTTTGGACGCATGACGCGGAAGTACCCCCGCTCACGCGGCCGTACGTGGTCGCGGAGTGGGCCGGACCGCGCGATGCCCCGGGTCGTCGGGCTCATATGAGTAGTTCCTCGGGCTCATAGGGCCAGTCCTTCGGGCTCATATGGGCAGACCGGGGCGATCACGATGAACGGCATGCTCCGAGCCGAGGGGGGTCCACCCCGGCTCAGGGCATCCCCGTCCCTCCGAGAGCCTCCGCCCCTCGGGCGGCGGCCTCGGCGGGCGCGGGGCCGGGCACCACGCCCGCCGAGGCCGAACCCGGCCCCGACAGAGCCGTCACCTGCGCCCGCAGCGCCTTCACCTCGGCCGTCAACGCCTCGATCGCGGCCGTCTGACGCCGCTCCTCGACATCGTCCTTCTCGAAGCGCGAGATGAACCACGCCGCGATGTTCGCGGTGACCACACCGAGGAGCGCGATGCCCGACAGCATCAACCCGACCGCGAGCACCCTGCCGAGCCCCGTCGTCGGAGCGTGATCGCCATAGCCGACCGTCGTCATCGTGGTGAAGGACCACCACACCGCGTCACCGAGCGACTTGATGTTCCCGTTCGGTGAATCCCGCTCCACGGAGAGGACCGCCAATGAGCCGAACATCAACAGACCCACCACCGACCCCACGACATATGTCGTCAGCGTGATCTGCGGTGCCATGCGGGCGCGCCGGCCGACGAGCATCAGCGTGGAGACGAGCCGCAGCAGCCGCAGCGGCTGAATCATCGGAAGGATCACAGCGCACAGGTCGAGCCACTGAGTGCGGACAAATTTCCCGCGATGATCGGAGAGGAGGAGACGTACGAGGTAGTCGAGGGCGAAAGCGGCCCAGACGATCCACTCCGCGATCGTGCAGGCCCTCGTCACGGTCCGGCTCGCGTCGGGCATGACGATCGGCACGGCATAGGCGAGGGCGAACGCCACCGCGAGGGTGAGGAGCGGACGTTGGGTGTGGCGCTCCCAGCGGCTCTGCGCCGGTTGTTCCTTCATGGGCGCATCGTAGGAAACGCCGAAGGGCGACGGGACCCATGGGCCCGCCGCCCTCCGGATGAGACACGAGCTGACGTCAGGGCGACGCGTGCGCTGAGGTCAGGGCGATCTGTCTATTGGTGTCAGGGTTATGCGTCGCCCCCGGCCGCACCGGGGTCGGCCGCCGTGACGTCGAGGAGCTGGTAGCGGTCGATCGCCTGCTTCAGGACGGAGCGGTCGACCTTCCCCTCACGGGCCAGCTCGGTCAGCACGCCGACCACGATCGACTGGGCGTCGATGTGGAAGAACCGGCGGGCCGCGCCACGCGTGTCGGCGAAGCCGAAGCCGTCCGCGCCGAGCGACTGGTAGGTGCCGGGCACCCAGCGGGAGATCTGGTCGGGGACGCTCCGCATCCAGTCGGAGACGGCCACGAACGGGCCTTCGGCGCCGGACAGCTTCTGCGTCACGTACGGGACGCGCTGCTCCTCCTCGGGGTGCAGGAGGTTGTGGCGCTCCACGTCCACGGCCTCGCGGCGCAGCTCGTTCCAGGAGGTCGCCGACCAGACGTCCGCCTTCACGTTCCACTCCGAGGCGAGGATCTGCTGGGCCTCGACCGCCCACGGGACCGCGACACCGGAGGCGATGATCTGGGCGGGGATGGCGCCCTGCTCGCCCGACTTGAAGCGGTAGATGCCCTTGAGGATGCCCTCGACGTCCACGTTGTCCGGCTCGGCCGGGTGCTGGATCGGCTCGTTGTAGACGGTGAGGTAGTAGAAGACGTCCTCGCTGTCGGGGCCGTACATCCGGCGCAGGCCGTCCTTGACGATGTGCGCGATCTCGTAACCGAAGGCCGGGTCGTAGGCGACGCAGCCCGGGTTGGTCGAGGCGAGCAGCTGCGAGTGGCCGTCGGCGTGCTGGAGGCCCTCGCCGGTCAGCGTGGTGCGCCCGGCGGTCGCGCCGAGGACGAAACCGCGCGCCAGCTGGTCGGCCATCTGCCAGAACTGGTCGCCGGTGCGCTGGAAACCGAACATCGAATAGAAGACGTACACGGGGATCAGGGGCTCCCCGTGGGTGGCGTAGGCCGAACCGGCGGCGATGAGGGACGCCGTGCAGCCCGCCTCGGAGATGCCGTCGTGCAGCATCTGGCCCGTCGGGGACTCCTTGTACGCGAGGAGGAGTTCGCGGTCCACAGCCTCGTACTGCTGGCCGAGCGGGTTGTAGATCTTCGCGCTCGGGAAGAAGGCGTCCATGCCGAAAGTGCGGTACTCGTCGGGGGCGATCAGCACGAAGCGCTTGCCGATCTCCTTGTCCCGCATGAGGTCCTTCAGGATGCGGACGAACGCCATGGTGGTGGCGATCGACTGCTGACCCGAGCCCTTCTTCGCGGCCGCGTACGCCTTGTCCTCGGGGAGCTGGAGGGGCTTCGCGCGTACGACGCGGGTCGGGACATAGCCGCCGAGGCCCTGGCGGCGGTCGTGCATGTACTGGATCTCTTCCGAGTCCCGGCCCGGGTGGTAGTACGGCGGGGCGCCGCTCTCCAGCTGCTTGTCCGTGATCGGGATGTGCAGACGGTCCCGGAAGCGCTTCAGGTCGTCGACCGTCAGCTTCTTCATCTGGTGCGTGGCGTTGCGGCCCTCGAAGTTCGGGCCGAGGGTCCAGCCCTTCACCGTCTGGGCGAGGATCACCGTCGGCTGGCCCTTGTGGGCCTTGGCCGCCGCGTAGGCCGCGTACACCTTCTTGTGGTCGTGACCGCCGCGGCCCAGGTGCAGGATCTGCTCGTCGGTCATGTTCTCGACCATGGCGCGCAGGCGGTGGTCGTCGCCGAAGAAGTGCTCGCGGATGTAGGCGCCGGTCTCGGTCGCGTACGTCTGGAACTGGCCGTCGGGGGTGGTGTTCAGCTTGTTGACCAGGATGCCGTCCCGGTCCTGGGCGAGCAGCGGGTCCCAGCTGCGGTCCCAGACGAGCTTGATGACGTTCCAACCGGCGCCGCGGAACTGCGACTCCAGCTCCTGGATGATCTTTCCGTTGCCGCGCACCGGGCCGTCGAGGCGCTGGAGGTTGCAGTTGACGACGAAGGTGAGGTTGTCCAGGCCCTCGCGGGCGGCGATGGAGAGCTGGCCGAGCGACTCGGGCTCGTCCATCTCGCCGTCGCCGAGGTAGGCCCAGACGTGCGACTTGGAGGTGTCGGCGATGCCGCGCGCCTCCATGTAGCGGTTCATCCGCGCCTGGTAGATCGCGCCCAGCGGGCCGAGGCCCATGGAGACGGTCGGGAACTCCCAGAAGTCCGGCATCAGCCGGGGGTGCGGATAGGAGGAGAGGCCGTGGGGCGCCTTGGACTTCTCCTGGCGGAAAGCGTCGAGCTGCTGCTCGGAGAGCCGGTCCAGGAGGAAGGCACGGGCGTAGATACCGGGGGACGCGTGCCCCTGGAAGAAGATCTGGTCGCCGCCGTCGCCCTCGTCCTTGCCACGGAAGAAGTGGTTGAAGCCCACGTCGTAGAGGGACGCGGAGGAGGCGAAGGTGGCGATGTGGCCGCCGACGCCGATGCCGGGGCGCTGGGCGCGCGAGACCATCACCGCGGCGTTCCAGCGGGTCGCGTTCAGGACCTTGCGTTCGATTTCCTCGTTGCCGGGGAAGAACGGCTCGTCCTTGGTGGCGATCGTGTTGACGTAATCCGTACTGCGCATTTCGGGAACGGCCACGCGCTTTTCGCGGGCGCGCTCGATCAGTCGGAGCATCAGGTAGCGGGCCCGCTCACGGCCGCGTTCGTCGACCGCGGCATCGAGGGAGTCCAGCCACTCCTGGGTCTCTTCGGGATCGAAGTCCGGGACCTGACTCGGCAGGCCGCCAATGATGATCGGGTTGCGATCGGATCCGGAAGCCACGCTGTTCCTTCGCTGTTGGGGCTTTCACCTGGGTTCTGCCTGGCCGTGCACCGCTCCCCATCGTGTACCCGACGGACGCGAACGTCATCTCTACCGATAGGTAACCGAGGCGTTCCCCCGGCATCCCTGGGGTAGGCTCGACCAAATCGCAACGATACGCCCATCCTGCTTAACCGCTTCGCAGAGCCGTTCGGCACCGTACGGATGAGGCGACAGTTGCGGCGACACGGCCGGGAACGTCACCGTTTCGGCGGTCTCGGCGGCCGGGTACTTGCGCGATCCGTCCCGCCCGTGTGGACTACGGCCAACGCCCCGCGCACGCGCGTGGCTGAAGGCATTCCCGAAAAACATGATCAGGAGGCAATCCGTGAGCGCGACCGCGGACCACGCGGAGACGAACCTTGCCGTAAGGCTTGGTTTCCAGCCCGACCAGGTGGTCCAGGAGATCGGCTACGACGACGACGTCGACCAGGAGCTCCGCGAGGCCATCGAGGAGGCCACTGGCACAGAGCTCGTCGACGAGGACTACGACGACGTGGCTGATGCCGTGGTGCTCTGGTTCCGTGAGGACGACGGGGACCTTACTGATGCGCTGGTGGATGCCATCGCGTACATGGAGGAGGGCGGCCAGATCCTGCTGCTGACTCCGAAGACCGGTCGTGACGGCTACGTCGAGCCGAGCGACATCGGTGAGGCGGCCACCACCGCGGGCCTGTCCCAGACCAAGAGCACGAACGCAGGCAAGGACTGGAGCGGTACCCGCCTGGTCACGCCAAAGGCGGCCGCCAAGAAGCGCTAGCCACGCGCGCGCCGAGCCGCGACTCCAGCAGAGACAGCCGTGAGGCCCTCACCGACGACCATCCGTCGGCGAGGGCCTCACGCGCGTGCGGCCGGTTTCCACAGGCGTGGGCCGACGGACGCGGGGGCGTAGATCGACGGACGTAGGGTGGGGTGTCACCCGATCGGCCCCATCCGGGGGCCCCGTCGAAGGGATGCCCGCACATGGCGCTCGCTGGAATCGCGACCGGCACCAAGGCTCCGGAGTTCGAGCTGAAGGACAACCACGGCCGCTCCGTGAAGCTCTCCGACTTCCGGGGCGAGAAGAACGTGGTGCTGCTCTTCTACCCGTTCGCGTTCACCGGCGTCTGCACCGGTGAGCTGTGCGCGCTCCGCGACGAGCTGCCGAAGTTCGTCAACGACGACACCCAGCTGCTCGCCGTCTCCAACGACTCCATCCACACCCTGCGCGTCTTCGCCGAGCAGGAGGGCCTGGAGTATCCGCTGCTCTCCGATTTCTGGCCGCACGGCGAGGTCTCGCGCGCGTACGGCGTCTTCGACGAGGAGAAGGGCTGTGCGGTGCGCGGCACCTTCATCATCGACAAGGAAGGCGTCGTGCGCTGGAGCGTTGTCAACGGCCTGCCCGAGGCGCGTGACCTGAACGAGTACGTCCGGGCGCTCGACACCCTGTGATTCTGAGCCGCAGAGCATGTGGCGGCCGGGAACCGGTCACTAGGATCCAGTCGTTGATCCGATGGCAACGCAACGCTTGGGGCTCCCCGCCCCTGGACACCAATTGGGAGGACTCGTGGGAGTCAGCCTCAGCAAGGGCGGCAACGTATCGCTGAGCAAGGAGGCGCCTGGCCTGACCGCGGTTCTGGTCGGCCTCGGCTGGGATGTCCGCACCACCACCGGTACGGACTTCGACCTCGACGCCAGCGCGATCCTGACGAACGCGGAGGGCAAGGTCACCAGCGACCAGAACTTCGTGTTCTTCAACAACCTGAAGAGCCCCGACGGCTCCGTCGAGCACACCGGTGACAACACCACCGGTGAGGGCGAGGGCGACGACGAGGTGATCAAGGTCGACCTGGCGGCCGTGCCCGCGGACGTCGAGAAGATCGTGTTCCCGGTCTCCATCTACGACGCCGAGACGCGCCAGCAGTCGTTCGGCCAGGTCCGCAACGCGTTCATCCGCGTCGTGAACCAGGCGGGCGGCGCGGAGATCGCGCGCTACGACCTCTCCGAGGACGCCTCGACGGAGACCGCCATGGTCTTCGGCGAGCTGTACCGCCACGGCGCCGAGTGGAAGTTCCGCGCGGTCGGCCAGGGGTATGCCTCGGGTCTGCGCGGTATCGCGCAGGACTTCGGCGTCAACGTCTGAGCCGAGCCGCCCCTCCGCCTTGTCGTCCGGCGCCGCACACGCACCAGGTGCGGCGCCGGACGTGCTCACCGCCCTGTGCCCCCGTCACCTTGGGGGGCACCACGGGCACTGCCGCTGTCGTCACCTCGGGGAGGACCACGAATATGGGCGTCACACTCGCCAAGGGAGGCAATGTCTCCCTCTCCAAGGCCGCACCGAACCTCACCCGGATCCTGGTCGGCCTCGGCTGGGACGCGCGCTCCACCACCGGCGCTCCCTTCGACCTCGACGCCAGCGCGCTGCTGTGCAGTGGGGGCAGGGTCCTCGGCGACGAGTGGTTCGTCTTCTACAACAACCTGAAGAGCCCCGACGGCTCCGTCGAACACACCGGCGACAACCTGACCGGTGAGGGTGACGGCGACGACGAGTCGCTCCTGGTCGACCTCTCCAAGGTGCCGGCCAACTGCGACAAGATCATATTTTCTGTCTCCATTCATGACGCCGACAATCGCGGGCAGGCGTTCG
Organism: Streptomyces sp. NRRL S-920; assembly: GCF_000717945.1. Lineage (NCBI taxonomy): Bacteria > Bacillati > Actinomycetota > Actinomycetes > Kitasatosporales > Streptomycetaceae > Streptomyces > Streptomyces sp. NRRL S-920. The sequence goes on along the minus strand of NZ_JODF01000004.1, from coordinate 156,403 downwards.
GTCAGGTCAGCAACGCCTTCATCCGCGTGGTGAACCAGGCGGACGGGCAGGAGCTGGCGCGCTACGACCTGAGTGAGGACGCCTCCACGGAGACCGCCATGATCTTCGGCGAGGTGTACCGGTACGGGGGCGAGTGGAAGTTCCGTGCCGTCGGGCAGGGGTACGCGTCGGGCCTGCGAGGTATCGCTCTAGACTTCGGGGTCAATGTTTCGTAAAGCCGGGGACCGGCGCGGGGGAGACCGCTAAACGGGAGCCCGTACACACACGATTGGTTAACCAGTGATTCTGAAAACCTTCGGCTGGTCGTTCGCGGTTACCGCGCTCGGTCTGGTCGCGGCGGTGCTCTACGGGGGGTGGACCGGGTTCGGCATCGTGGCGATCCTGTCCATCCTCGAGATCTCGCTGTCCTTCGACAACGCGGTGGTCAACGCCGGAATCCTGAAGAAGATGAGTGCCTTCTGGCAGAAGATCTTCCTCACCATCGGTGTGCTGATCGCGGTCTTCGGTATGCGGCTGGTCTTCCCCGTCGTCATCGTGGCCATCAGTGCCAAGACCGGCCCGATCGAGGCGGTGCGCCTCGCGCTCAACGACAAGGACCGGTACCAGCAGCTGGTCACCGACGCGCACCCGTCGATCGCCGCCTTCGGTGGCATGTTCCTGCTGATGATCTTCCTCGACTTCATCTTCGAGGACCGTGACATCAAGTGGCTGGGCTGGATCGAGCGTCCGCTCGCCAAGCTCGGCAAGGTCGACATGCTGTCGGTCTGCATCGCCCTCGTCGTGCTCATGATCACCGCGATGACCTTCGCGACCAAGGCCCACCAGCACGGCGGCATCCATGTGGACAAGGCGCAGACCGTCCTGATCTCCGGTATCGCCGGACTCATCACCTATCTGGTGGTGGGCGGTCTCTCCGGCTACTTCGAGAACAAGCTGGAGGAAGAGGAGGAGCGCGAGCACGAGGCCGAGGAGGAGGCCAGGAAGAGCGGCAAGAAGGTGCCCGCCGTCGTGATGGCGGGCAAGGCCGCGTTCTTCATGTTCCTCTACCTCGAGGTCCTGGACGCGTCCTTCTCCTTCGACGGCGTAATCGGCGCCTTCGCGGTCACCAACGACATCGTCCTGATGGCGCTCGGCCTCGGTATCGGCGCCATGTACGTCCGGTCGCTCACCGTCTACCTGGTCCGCCAGGGCACCCTCGACGACTACGTCTACCTGGAACACGGCGCGCACTACGCGATCGGCGCCCTCGCCGTGATCCTCCTCGTCACCATCCAGTACGAGATCCACGAGGTCATCACCGGCAGCGTCGGCGTCATCCTGATCGCCTGGTCGTTCTTCTCGTCCGTGCTCCGCAACAAGCGGCTCGCGGCGGCCGAGGGGCAAGGCAGTTCCGGAGAGAAGAGCGAGGTCTCGTCCGGGGTCTGACGCTGACTGATTCCCTCGCCGCACTGTCCGATTCCGTACTCCGGAGTGTGACGGCGGCCAGGGTGAGGAACGCTCTGTGCGGGGCGGCCGTCGAGGAGGTTTCCTCATGGCCGCCCCGTCGGTATTCGTGCGGGGCACAAGGGACACTTGGGGGCGGCATGTCCTTCTGGGACGGTCTGTGGCGTGGGCGTTCGATGGACTTCGAATCGGGCAGCGCCGCGACCAACTCCATCGAACTGACCAAGCGCAACCCGACGGTCTCGCTCAGCAAGCAGGGCGCGGCCACCGGCAATCTGCGCGTCAACCTGTCCTGGCAGATGCGGACGTCCGACATCATCGGCAAGCAGCGCGGCGGCGCCGGCCTGCTGCGGCACCCGCTCAAGCTGTTCCAGCCCGACGTCGTGCAGGCGCACACCCAGGGCGTGGTCAACGTGGACCTCGACATCGGCTGCCTGTACGAGCTGATGGACGGCACCAAGGGCGTCGTACAGCCGCTGGGGAGCTTCTTCGGGAGCCTCAACGCGCCGCCGTACGTGAAGCTGAGCGGCGACGACCGGTTCGGCTCGCCCTCCGGGGAGACGATCTACGTCAACCTCGACCACCGCGAGTCCATCAAGCGGCTGCTGGTCTTCGCGTACATCTACGACCAGACGCCGGCCTTCGACCGCACGCACGCCAAGGTCACGCTCTACCCCAGCAACGGTCCGCGGATCGAGATCGACCTGGACGAGCGCCAGCCGCAGGCCCGCTCGTGCGCGGTGGTCTCCATCGAGAACGTCAAGGGCGAGCTGGTGGTGCGCCGCGAGGTGAAGTTCGTCTACGGCTTCCAGGCAGAGCTGGACCGGCTGTACGGCTGGGGACTGCAATGGGGCCGGGGCTACAAGACCAAGGTGGGCTGAGCCTGTGGCCCCACCCGGCGCCCCAGCCGACCCCGGCCCCCCCGGCGCGCTCTCAGCGGGGCAGGAACTGCGGCCCCTGCGGAGGCAGCCGGAAGTTCGGGTCCGGCATCGGGGTCACCGGCTGCGGATAGCCGTACGAGGGCTGGGCGACCGGCGGCGGCCCGCCGATCGGCCGGGGCTGGGTGGGCGCCGCCGGAGGGTAGCCGTACGAGGGCTGGGGCGCGGGTTGCCGGGGCGGCTCGGGCGGGTAGCCGTACGCGGGCTGCGGGTGCGGCTGCGGGGCGGGCTGGGCCACCGACGGCTGCGGCTGCGCCATGGAGGGCTGTGCCATGACCGGCTGCGCCATGGACGGCTGCGCCATGGACGGCTGGGGCTGGGCCTGTGGCGCGGGCTGCTGGGGCGGCAGCGGGAAGGACGCCGAGGAAGGGGGCGCGGAGGGCTGTGGCGCGGGCTCGGGTGCCGCGGAATCCGTGTCGTCCACGGAGATCCCGAAGTCGGAGGCGAGCCCCTCCAGGCCGTTGGTGTACCCCTCGCCGAGCGCCCGGAACTTCCAGCCCTCGCCGCGGCGGTACAGCTCCCCGCAGATCAGCGCCGTCTCCTCGCCGGTCTGCGGAGTGATGTCGAAGTAGGCGAGCGGCTCACCGTCGGCGACCGCGGCGTCGTGGAGCAGGATCCGCAGCGACGGCACGTGCTCAAAGGCGACGCCCTCCGCCGACGCCACCAGGAGGACACGGTCCACCGCGCCCTCCATCCCGGCGAGATCTGTCTGGATCGTGTCGGTCAGGCCCTCGGCGACCCGCTTCTTGCCGAGCCGCCAGACCGTGCCGCCCGGATGGCGCGGCTGGTTGTAGAAGACGAAGTCCTCGTCCGAGCGGACCCGGCCGTCGCCGCCGAGGAGCAGCGCCGACGCGTCGACGTCGGGGACGCCCTGACCGGGGGTCCAGCGCAGCACGGCGCGGACCGCCGGGGCTTCCAGAGGGACGTTGGACCCCTTCAACATCGCGTGCGTCATGCGGTCATCCTGCCTTCCCCCGCATGGGCCGGACAACGCGGGGGGCGCAAGGTCCCGGCCGCGTCGGCAGGCCCCTGACCTGCGGGTGCTGCGAGCGTGCGACGGTTGTGTGGTGAGCGTGTGCGACATGGCCGGGTTACCTGAAGTTCATGCCCGGAGGGAACCCCCGGCACCCGTCTCTACGTACTATTACCGGCCACATCACAACGGCCCATGTCGATGAAACAGGCGATAACGGCGATAACGGCGACAACAGGGGAATCTCATGCGTCATTTCGGGCACGTCGCCCCAGAGGTGCGGCAGCGTCTCTTCCACCGGGAGCCGTGTGCCTTCACCGCGGACTCCCCGCCCCACCTGCTCGCGTCCGCCCTGGGGGCCACGCTCTACAGCCCGGCCACCCGCCCGCGCCTCGCCGACGACATCCTGAAGCAGGCCGGCCGCGGGGTGACCTCCATGGTGGTCTGCCTGGAGGATTCCATCGACGACTCCGAGGTGGCCGACGCCGAGGAGAACCTGGTCCGGCACTTCGCCGACCTGGCGGGACGGGGCGTGGAGCCCCCGCTGCTCTTCGTCCGGGTGCGGGCCGCCGAGCAGATCCCCGACCTGACCCGAAGGCTCGGGCCGGCCCTTCGGCTGTTGTCCGGATTCGTACTGCCCAAATTCACCGAGGAGCGGGGCGTCCCCTTCCTGGAGGCGATCGCGGCCGCGGAGGCGGAGGCGGAGGCGGGCGGCGCGACCGGCGGGCGGCGGCTCTTCGCCATGCCCGTCCTGGAGTCGCCCGAGCTGCTGCACCTGGAGAGCCGCGGTGAGACCCTCGCCGGGATCGCCCGCACCGTCGACAAGTACCGCGACCGGGTGCTCGCGCTGCGCCTGGGGGTCACCGACTTCTGCTCGGCGTACGGACTGCGCAGACCGCCGGACATGACCGCGTACGACGTGCAGATCGTCGCCTCCGTCATCGCGGACGTGGTGAACGTGCTGGGCAGGGCCGACGGCACGGGGTTCACCGTGACCGGGCCCGTATGGGAGTACTTCCGTGTCCAGGAGCGCATGTTCAAGCCGCAGCTGCGCCGCAGCCCCTTCCTGGAGGGCCGGGCCGAGGAACTGCGGCAGGCCCTGATCGAGCACGACATGGACGGTCTGCTCCGCGAGATCGAGCTGGACCGCGCCAACGGCCTGCTCGGCAAGACCTGCATCCACCCCTCGCACGTCCTGCCCGTGCACGCCCTGTCGGTCGTCAGCCACGAGGAGTTCAGCGACGCCGAGGACATCCTGCGCCCCGACCGGGGCGGCGGCGGGGTGCTGCGCTCCTCGTACACGAACAAGATGAACGAGGTGAAGCCGCACCGCGCCTGGGCCGAGCGGACGCTCAGGCGCGCCGAGGTCTTCGGCGTCGCCAGGGCCGACGTCGGCTTCGTGGAACTGCTCACCGCCGGGTTGCCCGGCTGATGAACGTAAGGAACATGACGTACGTGACACAAGACGCGGTGTGGTCGGGGAGCTGGGTCGCCGAGCGGCTCGGGGTCGGGCTCGACGGCGACGAGGCGCTGCCCGGCCTGCTCGGCCTCGCGCTGCGCCGCAACCCCAAGCGGGCGCACCTCCTGGTGTCGAACGTGCTCGGCAAGCACGTGCCGCAGCACCCCTCGGTCGTGTACGGGGTCGGGCACGACCTCGGCGTCCGGGTGCGGAACCTGCTCGGCGACGACGAGGCGCGGCGCGCCGTCGTACTCGGCTACGCGGAGACCGCGACCGGCCTCGGTCACGCGGTCGCCGACGGCGTCGGCCTCGCGACCTATCTGCACTCCACGCGCCGCCCCGTCGAGGGCGTCGAGCGCGCGGGCGGCTTCGAGGAAGCACACTCGCACGCCAGTTCGCATCTTCTGCTGCCCGAGGACCCGCGGCTGCTCGCCGGGGACGGCCCGCTGGTCCTCGTCGACGACGAGTTCTCCACCGGCAACACGGTCCTGAACACCATCCGCGCCCTGCACGAGCGCTTCCCGCGCGAGCGGTACGTGATCGTGGCGCTGGTCGACATGCGCTCGCCCGACGACCGCGGCCGACTGGCCGCCTTCGCCCGTGAGATCGGCGCCCGCGTGGACCTGATCGCCATGGCGTCCGGGACGGTACGGCTGCCCGACGGCGTCCTGGAGAAGGGGCAGCGCCTGGTCGCCGAGCACGACACGGACCCGGCCGCGGAGCCGCGCGGGGAGCGCGGGGAGCGCGGCACGGTCACGCGCGTCGAGCTGGGCTGGCCGGCCGGGGTACCCGACGGGGGACGGCACGGCTTCACGCCCGCGCACCGCGAGCGCTTGCGCGGCGCGCTCCCCGGGATGGCCGAGCGGATCGCGAAGGCCCTTCCCGAGGACGCGCGCCGCGTACTCGTCCTCGGGTTCGAGGAACTGATGTACGCACCGCTGGTGCTCGGCGTCGAGCTGGAACGGGAGCTGGGGCGGCGGACCGGCGCGGAGGTGCGGTACTCCACCACGACCCGCTCGCCCGTGCTCGCCGTGGACGACCCCGGTTACGCGATACGCACCCGCCTCGTCTTCCCCGCGCACGACGCGCCCGCCGACGGGGAGGGGCCCCGGTTCGCGTACAACGTCGCGGGCGGGGACTTCGACGCGGTCGTCGCCGTGGTGGACTCCGTGGCGGATACGCCCCAACTGCACGCCGCCGACGGCCTGTTGGCCCAGCTCTCCGCGCACGCCGGACAGGTGCTGCTGGCGATCGTGCCCTCATACGTCCCCCCGCGGGACGCCCCCGAAAGGCCCCCCATGCTTCCCGAGCCGCTCCGTGGCCCCGCCTTCTCCTCGTACGCGCCCGAAGACGTCGGCTGGCTGCTCCAGGACCTCTCCGACGTAACCCTCGAAGCACCCACCGAGGAGCGCGAGGAGGCGATACAGAGCGGGGGCGCGCACTACGCCGAGTCGCTGCCGGTCGAGTACCAGCCGAGCGAGCGGTACCAGGAACTGTTCCGCGCCGCGCTCGACACCTCCGCCGCCCGCATCGCCCAGGCCGTCGGCACGGTCACCGACATCGTCCTCGCCGAGAGGCCGCCGCGTCCCGTCCTGGTGTCCCTGGCCCGCGCCGGCACGCCCGTCGGCGTCCTGATGCGCCGCTGGGCCGCCCACCGGCACGGCCTCGACCTGCCGCACTACGCCGTGTCGATCGTGCGCGGCCGCGGCATCGACGCCAACGCCCTGCGCTGGCTCGCCGCCCACCACGACCCCGCCGACATCGTCTTCGTCGACGGCTGGACCGGCAAGGGCGCGATCACCCGTGAACTCGCCGACGCCGTCCGGGAGTTCGAGGAGAGCGGCGGCCCGGTGGGGTTCCGTCCGGAGATCGCGGTGCTGGCCGACCCCGGCTCGTGCGTACGCACCTACGGCACCCGCGAGGACTTCCTCATCCCCTCAGCGTGCCTCAACTCCACGGTGTCCGGGCTGATTTCGCGTACCGTGCTGCGCTCCGACCTGGTCGGCGCGGACGACTACCACGGCGCGAAGTTCTACCGCGAGCTGGCCGGCGCCGATGTGTCCGGCCACTTCGTCGACGCGGTCGCGGCCCGCTTCGACGAGGTCGCCGACGCGGTGGACGCCCAGGTCAAGGAGGCTCTGGGTGCCGACCGGGCCCCGACGTGGGAGGGCTGGGCCGCCGTGGAGCGGATCAGTGAGGAGTACGGGATCCACGACGTGAACCTCGTCAAACCCGGCGTCGGCGAGACTACGCGGGTGCTGCTGCGCCGCGTCCCCTGGAAGATTCTGGCCCGTGCCGGGGCGGGGGCGGACCTCGACCACATACGGCTGCTCGCCGAGCAGCGGGGCGTCCCCGTCGAGGAGGTCGGCGAACTGCCGTACAGCTGCGTCGGGTTGATCCACCCCAAGTACACGCGCGGCGCGACCGGCGCGGACGGCAAGGCGGTGGCTGCCCAGTGACCAGGCTCGTCGCCAGCGACCTCGACCGCACGCTCATCTACTCCGCCGCGGCCCTCGGCCTGACCATGCCCGACGCCGAGGCGCCGCGCCTGCTCTGCGTCGAGGTGTACCAGGGCCTGCCGCTGTCGTACGTCACCGAGGCCGCGGCGGGCCTCCTCGACGAGCTGGGGCGCGCCGCGGTCTTCGTACCGACCACGACACGCACCCGCGAGCAGTACGGACGAATCCGTCTGCCGGGCCCCGCACCGCAGTTCGCGATCTGCGCCAACGGCGGGCACCTGCTCGTCGACGGCGTCTCCGACCGCGACTGGCAGCGGCGGGTGGCCCGGCGCCTCGCCGACGAGTGCGCCTCGCTCGATGAGATCCGCGCCCACCTCCTGCGCACCGCCGACCCGGCCTGGCTGCTCAAGGAGCGCGTCGCCGAGGACCTCTTCGCGTATCTGGTCGTCGAGCGCTCGCTGCTGCCCGACGGCTGGGTGAAGGAACTCGGCGAGTGGGCGCGGGGGCGCGGCTGGACGGTCTCGCTCCAGGGGCGCAAGATCTACGCGGTTCCGCAGCCGCTCACCAAGAGCGCGGCGGTACGGGAGGTCGCGCGGCGCGTCGACGCGGAGGAGATCCTCACGGCGGGCGACTCGCTGCTCGACGCCGATCTGCTGCTCGCCGGGGACCGCGCCTGGCGCCCCGGGCACGGGGAGCTGGCCGACACCGGCTTCGCGGCGCCGGGCCTCACGGTGCTGGAGGAGCGGGGGATCGCGGCGGGGGAGGAGATTCTGCGGGCGTTCCTCACGGCGGGGGTCAGGCCCTAGCCTGTGCGTATGCCTCGATACGAATACCGGTGCCGGTCCTGTGGAGACACCTTCGAGCTGAGCCGGCCGATGGCCGAGTCCGGCGACCCCGCGATGTGCCCTGTCGGGCATGAGGACACGGTGAAGTTGCTGTCGACCGTGGCGGTCGGCGGGGCGGCGTCGGCTGCGCCTGCGCCTAGCGGGGGTGGCGGTTGCTGTGGTGGGGGTTGTTGCGGCTGAGGGTGAGGTCGTTCGCCGCGGGGGGTGGGGTTGAAGGGGCTCTGCGGAGGCGTGGCGGCTGGTCGCGCAGTTCCCCGCGCCCCTACGGGGCGCCCCGCTCCTCCCGGATCTGCGTGACCACGCCCGCCACCGTCGAGCGGACCGCCTCGGTCTCGGTCAGGAAGTGCCAGTAGTCGGGGTGGCGGCCCTCCAGGGAGGCCACCGCGCGGTCCAGGCGGGCCACCGAGTCGTCCAGCGGGCGGGCGTGGCGCGGCTCGGGGGTCTGGCGGCCCGCCATCGCGAGGCGCTGTGCGTCACGGATCGCGAAGCGGGTGCGTTCGATCTCCCGCTGCGGGTCCTTCGCGACGGCGTTGAGCCGCTGGAGGCGGTCACCGGCGGCGGATACGGCCTCGTCCGTGGAGTTGAGCAGCGCGCGGACCGTCGAGAGCAGCGAGGTGGCGTCCGGCCAGCGCTGTTCCTCGCGGGCCTGCTGGGCCTCTCTGAGCTTGGTCTCGGCCTGCCGGACGCTCTGCGCGGCCTCGTCGGGCACGCGCTGGAGGTCCTGCCAGCAGGCGAGGGTGAAGCGGCGCCGCAGCTCGCTCAGAATCGGGTCGACCTGACCGCTGCGCGTGGTCAGGGCCTGCGCGCGGGTGCGCAGCGAGACGAGGCGCCGGTCGATCTCGGCGGCCCGCTCGGGCAGCCGCTCGGCCTCGGCGCGCACGGCCTCGGCGTCGCGCAGGACGCGGTCGGCGCGTTGCAGGGTCTCCGGCACGCCGTGCCGGCCCGCGCCCTGGTTCAGCTTGGTCAGCTCCGGGCCGAGAGCGGCGAGGCGGGCGGCGAGGTCGTCGGCCCTCAGCCCGGCCGCTCGTACGGAATCGAGGGCGTTGCTCGCGGCGAGCAGCGTCCGGCGGGCGCGCTCGACGGCCGGGGCGAGGCGGGCGAGCTGGGTCTCCGCCTTGTCGAGCAGCGGTCCGAGCCCCTGCTGGAAGCGCTCCAGGTCCGCCTTGACCTTGCCCAACTCCTCCTTGGCCCGCGTCAGTTCGGTCCTGGCGTGGGCCGCGACCGACGCGTCGAGGTCGTCCCGGTCGAGGTCATGGGCGTCGACCGCGCTGATGTACTGGTGGCTGACCTCGTCGATGCGCTGCCCGAGCGCCTCGAAGTCGGTGACGGCGCGCTGGGCCGCGGGCGAGGAATCGACGGCGGTGATGGTCTCGATGGAGATCCGCAGATCGCGCTGGGCGGTGTCCAGTTCGTAGAAGGCGGCGGCAGCGGCGTCCTTGGCGGCCTGCGCCTCGGCACGCACGCTCTCGCCGCGGCCCCCGAACCACCGGCGCGTGCCGCCGCCCGCGAACGCGGCGGGCGCGGTGAGGGCGAGCAGCGGCAGGGGGAGGAGGACGAGGGCGAGGACGTCACGCAGGCCTTGGCCGGGCCGGCCGCGACGCGCGGTGCGGCGGGGCGCGCTCGTCCCACGGGGCGCGCCCGTTCCACGGGGTGCGCTCGTCCTACCGGCCACGCCTGCCGCCCGCGTCGCGTCTGCCGCGTCCGTGCTCCCGCTCCCCGCTGTGTCCGGTGTGTACGGCTGCCAAGGTGTCGCCGTCACTATCCCTCTCCCGTGCTGTCATCAGCCCTGCCCGGTGTCACATTCTCCCACCGGTTGGAGACGAACACACGGGCCGGTCGGTTCGCGGCGCCACACGGTGACTTCGCCGCCTTCGCCATGACCGTCACGGTCTTCGGCAACGGGTTTGCGAGGCACTACCTGCGGCAAGGTAGGCTGTCCACTCGTTCCCGGGCGCGTAGCTCAGGGGTAGAGCGCCTCCCTTACAAGGAGGATGTCGGCGGTTCGAAACCGTCCGCGCCCACCGGGTCTGACCAGCAGCGGAGCCCCTTGCCTTGATCGGTGAGGGGCTCCGCTGTGATCATTTAGGGGTTTCCTGGGAGTGCAGCTTCGCGACCTGGTCTGAAGGAGCGGGGCCACCAGCGGCGGGCCCCCGCCCCATGGGTCGGCGACGGGCGGCCGCAGTGGGGTGAGCGGCCTCCGCCGGCAGGGCGGCGGAAGGGGCGGACGTTGCTGTACGTGGTGCTCGGAGCCGTGGCGCTGCTGCTCGTCGTCGTGTCGGCGCTCGCCGTCGTGGTGGGCGGTGATGACACTGGGCCCTCGACTCCGCCGCCGCGTCAGGAAGAGACCGCGCCGAGTGTCTCGGGGCCCCGCGCCGATGTGGAGATCACCAAGTGCTCGGTACTGGAGGGGGTGCGCTGGCCCACCGCCGAGGTGCGTATCACCAACCACAGTTCCAAGAACTCGAACTACTGGGTCGATGTTGAATTTGTCGATGCCAAGGGTGAACGCGTCTCGGAGGGGGCTGCCGTCGCCAACAATCTGGCGCCGGACCAGGTGGCGAACGAGACCGCCACCGGTACGCGCGAGGCGTCCGGCAAGGTGACGTGCCGGATCACCGACGTGACGCGCTACGCGTCGCCGTAGACAGTCGCCGAGGGCATATAGCGTCCTCGTCAGCGGCCCGAGCCCGGATGGGTCCTGCGGTATCTGCGGTCCCAGCGCTCCTGGCGTTCCTTGCGGAGGCGGAAGTCGCGGTAGGTCTTGGGGTAGCCGCCGCCTCCGCCGCCGGTCGCGCCGCCGCCTCCTCCGGGGGCCGGGGCGTTCTTCGTGGGCGGGGTGCCGGGGATGTAGAAGCGGACCAGGTAGAAGACGAGTGCCGCCGCGGCCAGCCAGAGCAGGGGCTGGTCGAAGCCCAGGCCGATGAGGGCCAGGACGGCGACGACGATCAGGATGTTCATGGCTGCACCTCCGTGGCTCGTCAGGGCCGGCCCGGGGTTGCTAGGGGCGAGTCAACGCCCGCCCTCCCCGGCTGTCAATGGCTTGCGGGGGCACAGTCGTCCGGTGCTCCGGACCGTATCTCCGCCGTAAGGGGCGTGGAGTCCAGGGTGGTTACCCGAGTGCGTCCGGTGTGGGACAACAGGCCGCCGGACGTACGGAATTCCAGGTCGGCGATCCGTGGCGCCGTCGACCTCACCGGCGCCTTCACGCCCGCCTGGGCCAGGCCAGCCTTGCCCTGGTGACCGCGGTCGTCGCGCTCGCCGCGGGCACTGAACGCCGCGCCCGCTGACACGCCTCGGACGCCGGTGGCAAGCTTGAGGTATGTGCCGAAGCATCAAGACGCTGCGTCCCCCCGCCATCCCCGAGAAGGCCGGCGAGGAGGAGATCCGGGCCGCCGCGCTTCAGTACGTGCGCAAGGTCTCCGGGTTCCGGGCGCCCGCCGCGCACAACCGCGAGGTCTTCGAGCGGGCCGTCGACGCCGTCGCCGAGGCGACCGCGGAGCTGCTCGACCACCTTGAGGTGCGTGGCGCGCGCGCCACCTGAGCGCCCGTACCGGGGTGGGGCGCGTACGTCAGGCCGTCGCCCGGGGGTGGCGCACCAGGTACGCCGCCACCCCGCCCGCCGCGAACAGCGCGAGCAGCGAGACGCCCGTGGCCAGCCACGTCGCCCCGAGCCACTGGCCGCCGAGGTAGCCGAGCGCGACGCTGTAGCCCGCCCAGGCCAGGCCCGCCAGCGCCGACCACGGCAGGAACTCGCGCAGCTTGCGATGGGCCGCGCCCGCGCCGAGCGAGACGACCGAGCGGCCCGCCGGGGCGAAGCGCGCGATGACGACGAGGGCGCCGCCGCCCCGGGAGAGCGCCGCGCCCAGCCGTTCCTGGGCGGTGGTCAGCCGCCGGGAGCGGGCGATGGCGCGGTCCAGGCGTGCGCCGCCCCGCCAGGCCAGGCGGAAGGCGGCCATGTCGCCGAGCACGGACGCGGTGGCGGCGCTGAGGGTCAGCAGCAGGATGTCCGGGACGTTGTGCGGCACGCGCCCCGTGCCCGCGGCCGCCGCGGCGGTGGCCGACATGATGACGAGGACGCCGCTCGGCAGTACCGGGACGAAGACGTCGAAAAGGACGGACAGGGCCACGACCGCGTAGATCCATGGACTACCGGTCAGTGCCCCCACACTCTCTAGCACCGCAACTCCCCCGTGATTCCCCGATCGGCAGCGCGTTGCCGCTGTGTCGCGGGGTACGGCAGGGGCGGCCTGATGACAGCTGTACAGCGTACGCCGCGCGCCCAGCCGTAGATCAACGGGGGGCTTATGTCGTGCTCACACGACATTCACCCGGCTGCCGCCTCCGACGCGGCGTACGTCCCCTGAGTCCCGTACGAACGAGGAGGCAGAAGCCGGAACACGGGGGCCGTGGGACAGGAGTGGGCGATGGTGGCAGGAATGTGGGCCGGTGCCGTGGCGGCGGTGGTGCTGACCGCCGGTGGTGGCGCGACCGGCGACGGAGCGGATTGCCGCGAGGTGCGGGAGCGGGCGCGGTTCGCGCCGCCCACCGCCTTCATCCCCTCGCCCGCGGTGACGTACGACATGGGGCTGGTGCCCGCGGGCGCCTGGATCGAGGTCGCACAGCACACCGGCGAAGGCGGGACAACCGTGAAGTTGCGGGTCAAGGGCCTGAAGCCGGGACACGCGTACGGCGCCCACGTGCACCGGAAGCGGTGCGGCGCCGACCCGGAGGCCGCGGGCGGCCACTACCAGCACCGCGTGGACCCTGTGCAGCCGTCGAAGAACCCGGCCTATCTCAACCCCAGGAACGAGGTGTGGCTGGACTTCACCGCCAAGGCGGACGGCACCGGCTCGGCGCGTGCGCACCACCGCTGGGGTTTCAGGCCGGGCGAGGCCGCCTCCGTGGTCCTGCACCGCGAGCAGGGCGGCGCGGGCGACCGGCTCGCGTGCTTCACGGTGCCGTTCAAGCCGTAGGCGGTGCAGGCCGAGCCATAGGGGAGGGCTGCGGGGAGGAAAAAGGGCGGCGCCCCCCGTCCCGTACGTACGAGAGGGAGGGCGCCGCCGGATGCCGGGCGAGCGGTCAGGCCGCGACCTGCGCCCGCTCCGAGGCCTTGTCGCCCGCCCCCGCGCCGCGCGAGGCGAGGAGCCGGTCGAGGCCGAACGCGCCGGACCCGGTGAAGACGAGGAGCAGCATCGCCCAGCAGAAGATCGCCGAGGCCTCGCCGCCGTTCTCGATGGGCCACAGGGCCTCCGGCTGGTGGACCTTGAAGTAGGCGTAGGCCATCGAGCCGGACGCGATGAACGCGGCGGCGCGGGTGCCGAGGCCGAGCAGGACGAGGCCACCGCCGACGAGCTGGATCACGGCCGCGTACCAGCCGGGCCAGGTTCCGGCGTCGATGGTGCTGCCGTCGCCGCCCGCGCCGCCGAGGACTCCGAAGAGCGAGGCGGCACCGTGGCAGGCGAAGAGCAGCCCGATCACTATGCGGAACAGGCCGATGGCGTAGGGCTGGGCGGCGTTGAGACGGCCAGTCATGGTGGAGGACTCCTCCGGTTTGGGGACGGTAACCGAGCGGAGGCCCAAGATTAGGGGTACCTAATTAGTGCTTGCAAGTTCAACATCCGGTCAGTCCTCGGTTCCGTTTCCGTCGTCGACGGCCCCGCTGCGCTCCCGGCGGCCACGCGCAGCGCCGCCCGCGCCACCGCGTCGGCATCCGACAGCGTGACCGAGTCGACGCCCGGCCGGGCCCCCGCGGCCGTCACCCAGTGCACACCCTCCGTGGGCACGCCGAACGCGAACCGCCTAGGGTGCGCCCGGCCTTGACGGTCGATCAGGCGATACGGGCGCTGTGTTACGTCCAGGCCACCGGTTTCATAACCGTCGACGACATGGGGGCGGCACCCGCCGGTTTCGAGGAGCCGCCCGAGCAGGTCGTCCCCCGTGCGGCGCAGGTCCGGCTCGGGCAGCCGGGCCTCGATCAGCGTGGTGACGCGGACATCGGAACCCGGCACGTCAGGGGAGTGCGCGAGGAACGCCCCGCCTTCGAGGCGCACGGTCAGCCGCGGGCCGAGTACGTCGAGGACGCCCGCCTCGATCAGCGCGGCCATCTCCTCGATGCGCCGGCGCGGCGGGCCGATCGAGAGGAAGGCGTTGAGAGGGGTGTACCAGCGGTCGAGGTGGGTGCGGCGCGAGATGCCGGAGAGGCCGCCGTGGTCGACGATCCTGCGCAGTTCGTTGCGCAGGTCGCGCAGCACGTCGAGCGCGGCCTTCAGCGGGCCCGCGACATTGCCGAGCGCGGCCTGCGCGGCGTCCTCGCGCAGTTGGCCGAGGAGCCAGGCGCGGTGGGCGCGCGGGGAGGCGAGGGCGCGGGCGGGGTGCGGGCGCGAGAGGCGGTCCCAGGACCAGCGGTCGGCCTCCGCGATGCCCGACTCGTCGAGCAGCGCGGCCTCTTGGGGGCTCTGGTGGGCGGTGGCGAGAAACCTCTCCCGGAAGTCCTCCGGGCGGGCCCGGCGGCCGTCTCGCGCGGCGAGCAGCGCCGTGTAGTAGACCGTCTCCACCTCCTTCGCGACCAGTGGCCATATCTCGTCGAGGAAGTCGGGGGCGTCGCCGCTGTCCGCGCGCTTGCGGAAGCGGGCTATGACGTCGTCGGTGAGGACCGCGGGCTCGTGCCGTCCGTAGGGGCCCTTCGCGTTGTCCCCGCGCGCCTGGTAGGGGATGCCGCGCCGCGACCCCGCGTACAGCCGCGGCTCGTGGCCCGAGGGCTCGTAGCGCAGGGTGCCGTCCGGCCCGCGCAGGTACCGGCCGCCGCGGCCGCCGCTCAACAGCGCCATGTGGTCGAAGAAGTTGAGGCCGAGACCGCGCAGCAGCACGGGCTCGCCGGGGGCGATCGCCGTCAGGTCCAGGTCGGCGGGGTTGGCGGGCGGGAAGTGGCGCAGGCCGTACAGCGCGGCGTGCTCGGCAAGGCGCCGCTCCTCGCGGTCGGCGCGCGCCGGCAGATGTCCTTGCGCCAGGACAACGGCCGAAAGCCCGGACAGCTCAAGGCCGTTGTCCAGTACGAGGGTCTGCTGGCCGTCCGCCGTCTCGTCCAGCCGCAGGGCGCGCGCCGCGTGCACCCGTACGCGGACGGAGCCGGGCGCGGTGCGCACCACCTCGGCGAAGACCCACTCCAGATAGCGTCCGTAGCAGGCGCGGGTCGGGTAGTCGTCGGGGCCGAGCCCCGGCTCACGGCCGTCGGCCGCCCACTCGTACAGGCTCGGGCCGGGACGGACGGGCCCCGAGCAGTCGACGCTCTCGTCCGTGAAGAGGGTCACCTGCGAGGCGACGGTGTTCATCAGGAGCCCGCCCGGCTGCGCCGTCCGCCAGACGCGCCCGGCGCCCGGCGGCGCGGGGTCGACGACATGCACCGTCAGCCGGGCCCCGGGGGCGAGGAGTTCGCCCGCCGACGCGCAGAGCCGTTCGAGCACGCTGGTGCCGCGGGGGCCCGCGCCGACCAGGGCGAGGGCTGTCGCGTCCGGCACGGTCGGTCGCGACGCGGAGGGGCGCGGCGCGGGCAGAGATGCGGACAAAAGCGTGACTCCCGGGGCATAGAGAAGCGGGCCGCACGCCGGAAGCGGACGGTCCGCCTCATCATGCCGCCGGAACCCCGGATGCCGAACCCCGGCCGAAGGATCCGTACGCGGGTGTGGGGTGTGTCACGTCCGCCTACGTCGGACTCGGCTCCCGTCCGCCTACGACAGGCTCCGCTCCTCCGCCGTTTCCAGGCGTACGCCGCCGCGTACCGCCCTCGCCTGGTCGAGGCGGAGCCGGGCCGAACGGCCGCGCAGTGTGAGCGTCATGAGCTGGTTGCCGAACCAGGGGCCGCCCGTCCTGCGCCAGTCGATGCCCGCCTGGCTCACTCCGCCGTGGCGGGCGAAGCGGCGGCCGAGGGCGCGGCCCGCGCGGCTCCAGCCGAAGCGGAAGCCGAGCTGTATCGACCGGGGGATGGAGTTGTGGACGGGGGAGCAGGTCAGCTGGAGGACGCGGGCGGCGGGGCCGGTGCCGTCGGGCCAGCTCGGCTCGGCGACATAGGCGTGGTGGACGTCTCCGGAGAGCACGCACACCGTCGCCGGGGCGCCGTCGCCCGAACCCACCTCCGCGATCAGCTCGGTGAGCGCCTCGAAGGACGTCGGAAAGGCCGACCAGTGCTCCAGGTCCGAGCGTCTGCGCAGGTTCTCGCCGAAGCGGGCCCAGCGGGCGCCCCGTTCGCCGCGGCACAGCGCGGCGTTCCACCCCTCGGCGTCATGGATGAGGTGCGGCAGCAGCCACGGCAGCGATGTGCCGATGAGGAGGTGGTCGAAGCCGCCCGCCCCGTCGGCCATCTGCTCGCGCAGCCAGCGCGCCTCGGCCGGGTCGAGCATGGCGCGCTCCCCCTCCGCGAGGACGCGCGCCGCCCGGGTGTCGACCATCAACAGGCGTACGCGCCCGAAGTCCCGCCGGTAGCTCCAGCGCGCCGAGCCCGGGTCGGCGTCGGCCGTGGCGGCGAAGGCGCGCAGCGCGTCCGTGCCGTCGGGCGTGGCGCGCACGGCGGCGTAGACGGCGTCGGTCGCCAGCTCCCCGGGCGGCAGATTGCCCAGGTGCTGATGGACCCAGTACGACATCAGTCCGCTCAGGACCCGCTCGCGCCACCAGGGCGTGGCCCGCATCTCGGCGAGCCAGGCCGCGCTGGTGTTCCAGTCGTCGATGACGTCGTGGTCGTCGAAGATCATGCAGCTGGGCACGGTGGACAGCAGCCAGCGCACCTCGGGGTCGAGCCAGGACTCGTCATAGAGGTGCGTGTACTCCTCGTAGTCGGCGACCTGGGCGCCCGGGGGCTCCGAGAGGTCCCGGCGGGCCGCGAGCCAGCGCCGGGTCGCCTTCGAGGTCTGGTCCGCGTACACCTGGTCGCCCAGGAGCAGCAGCACGTCGGGGCGCGCGGCCGGGTCCGCGGCGATGCGGGCGGCGAGCGTGTCCAGGGCGTCGGGCCCCACGGGGTCGTCCTCGCCGGGCGGCGGCGCGGCCCAGCGGCAGGAGCCGAAGGTGACGCGCAGCTCGTCGGCGCCGTCCCCGGCGGGCGTGCGGATGGTGCTCGCGGGGAAGCGGGAGCCGGGCAGGGGCCAGACCGTGCCCGGCTCCCGCTCGCCGGCGCCGGTCCCGAGCCGCACCTCGTACGCCGTCTCGGTGCCCGGTGTCAGGCCCGTGACCGGGATCAGGGCGTAGTGGTGCCCGGCGATCTGGAAGGTGCGTGCCGAGCCGTGCGCGCCGTCCGCGCACCGCACCTCGGCGGTGCAGGGCCGGTCGGCCTCGACCCAGACCGTCGCCGTGCAGCCGTCGACGTACCTCAGCAGTGGACCGAGCCGCAGCCGTGCCACAGGTGATCACCCTCCTCCGTCGCCCCGTACGGTACGGAACGACGGAGGCGGGCGGGGCGGTTCCGGCAGGCGCGTACGGCGTACGGCGTGCCGGTGGTCAGCAGCCGCTGAGGACCGAGGTCAGCGCGCTCCTCTCCTCGGCGTTCACCGTGAGCTTGTAGTGGTGCTTCACGTCCACCCACATCCGGGCGTAGAAGCAGTGGTAGGAGCCGGTGGGCGGCATCCACTCGGCGGGGTCCTTGTCGCCCTTGGCCTGGTTGACGTTGTCGGTGACGGCGATCAGCTGGGGCTGGGCGAGGTCGTTGGCGAAGCCTTGGCGCTGCGCGGTGGTCCAGCCGCTCGCGCCGGACCGCCAGGCCTCGGAGAGCGGCACGACGTGGTCGATGTCGACGTCGGACGCGGCCGTCCAAGTGCCGCCGTCGTAGGGGGACTTCCACGTTCCGGAGACGGCCGCGCAGCTGGCGTCCTGCTGGACGTTCGTGCCGTCGCGCTTGAGGACGACCTCGCGGGTGTTGCAGGCGCCGGACTGGGTGCTCCAGTGCGGGAACTTGTCGCGGCTGTAGCCGTCGGACGAGCCCTCGGCCCTGACGGTGAGGTCGCCGAGGTAGGTGCGGGCGGTGGCGGCGTCGACCGGGGCCGGGGGAGCGGCCTGGGCGGGGGTGCCGGTGGTGAGGACGGCCGCGCAGGCCAGCAGGGCGGCGCCGCCGAGGGCGGCGAGGCGGCGCCGCGGGGCCGTGTGGTGACGCGCGTAGACAGCGGACATGAGAACTCCCTTGGAGTGGGGGGAAGTTGACCGGTGGGGCGGTCAGGCTCGGGTGGTGGGGTTGCGGGTGGATGTGCGTCTGATGACAGGGTCGCGTCAATGAGGTGCACAATTCAATAGTTCTGGCGCGGCGTCAGGCGCATTGAGCGGGGCGGCAGTTGCTTCCGAGTGATCCACGTCACTCCGGCGCGGGCCGAAAGTCCCTGGCCGCGGGCCGTGCGCCGTCCCGTACGATGGGCGGCGCAGAAGGGGAGTAGCTCTTCGCCGGACCGTCGACATACTGCTCAGCTCGTCTGAGCCGGCGCCCGGAGGCAGGCCCTGTGGGGCAGGCCAGCGAGACCTTCGGCAAGCAGTGACCCGACGCGTACGCCCGTACGCGTCCGTGTGCGCTGCCATGCCGAGGTGTCGTGCGCGAAGCGGTGGAACACTCTCGGTGGGGCGGCCCCGACCGATTGAGGAACCCTTGATCAGCATCAGTGTGATGGCGCTCGTCTTCGGCGTCGTCTTCCTTGCCGAGCTGCCGGACAAGACGGCCCTGGCCGGACTCGTGCTCGGCACGCGCTACCGCGCCTCGTACGTCTTCGTGGGCGTCGCGGCGGCCTTCGCCGTCCATGTGGTGCTCGCCGTCGCGGCGGGCAGCGTCCTGACCCTGCTGCCGCAGCAACTGGTCCACGCGCTGACCGGTGTCCTCTTCCTCGGCGGCGCCGCGATGCTGCTCCTGAAGGGCGGCGGCGAGGAGGAAGAGGTCAGGCAGCCCGAGGACCAGAGCTTCTGGAAGGTCTCGGGGGCGGGCTTCATGCTCATCCTGGTCGCCGAGTTCGGCGATCTGACGCAGATCATGACGGCGAACCTGGCCGCCCGCTACGACGACCCGCTCTCCGTCGGCCTCGGCGCCGTGCTCGCGCTGTGGGCGGTCGCCGGGCTCGGCATCGTCGGCGGGAAGGCGTTGATGAAGAGGGTTCCGCTGGCGCTCATCACGAAGATCGCGGCGCTGCTGATGCTGGGGCTCGGGGTGTGGAGCCTCTACGAGGCGATTGCGTGACGTCAGTCCTTTTTGGCGGGCTTGACCGGTCTGACCTGCGGCGTTGGCTTTTGGCGCCCTCGTTTTGTACCGTGCAGGAACAAAGTGGCTCCGCCCGTACTCCCTGACCGGCGGGCGGGGCCGCCTTGATCTTCCCGTCGCGGGACCTTCCTCCGTGGCGGGTTTTTCCTCTGCGCTCTGGAGTACGTCGATGACGGCCACGACCGCCGACTCTGTTCTGACCGCCCGAGCCGTCCTCCTCGACATGGACGGCACCCTCGTGAACTCGGACGCCGTCGTGGAGCGCTGCTGGCGGCGGTGGGCCGACCGGCACGGGCTCGACTTCGACGAGGTCATCAAGGTCGTCCACGGACGCCAGGGGTACGCGTCCATGGCGGTGCTGCTGCCGGAGCGGCCGATGGCGGAGAACTACGCGGAGAACCGCGAGATGCTCGCCGCGGAGACCGCCGACATGGACGGCGTCGTACCGATACCCGGCGCGCCCGCCTTCATGGCAGCGCTCGCCGGACTCGGGATGCCGCACGCGCTCGTGACGTCCGCCGATGTGCCGCTGTCCACCGGGCGGATGGCCGCGGCGGGGCTCGGCCTGCCGGATGTGCGGGTGACCGCCGAGAGCGTCGGCGCGAGCAAGCCGGACCCCGAGGGGTTCCTCAAGGGGGCGGCGGAACTGGGCTTCGCCCCGGCGGACTGCCTGGTCTTCGAGGACTCGGAGGCGGGCATCCTCGCCGGCCGGGCGGCCGGTATGCGCGTGGTGGGCGTCGGCGCGCGGGCCGCCGCCCTGGGGCCGACCGTGCACGTCGACGATCTGACGGGGGTACGGATCGCCGATGCGGGGGGCGGGGAGTTCCGACTGACGTTCGCCTGAGGGTTGGCTGACGGCGGGGTGGGGTTCGGCTCGGGCCTGGTTGGGGCGCGGCTGGCGCCTGGCTGGGCGGGCGGGGTCGGTTGGCGCCGGGCTGGGGCTCGGCAGGTTCGGTTCCTGGCTCTGGTTCTGCTGGTTTGGCCGGCGCATGGCTGAGGCGGGCCGAGTTCGGCTGGCGCCTGGCTGGGCGGGCGGGGTCGGTTGGCGCCTGGCTGGGGCTCGGTCGAGGGTCGGTGTCTGGCTGAGGTTCTGCCGGTGCCTGGCTGGGACTCCGCCGGTTCGGGCGGTGCTCGGCTGAACCCGGCCGAGGTGGTGTGACTGGGCTGCCCCGGCGCAGGTACTGCCGGGGCGCATGTTCGTACCGGCGTGGGCGCCGGACACCGGTGGTACCGCTCACGCTCACCGGGGCTCAGTCCCGGCGTATCCGTTCCGCCACCGCGGCGCCGCGTCCCGCGCTGTGCGCGGTGGCCCACCCGTGCCTGCCGTGGGGCAGGCACCGCCGCGGCTCAGTCCTGGCGGCGCCGCAACCGTGCCGCCGCTACGGCCCCGCACACCGCGCCCACCGCCAGCACGATCAGGCCCCTCGCCCACACCTCGCCCTCGATCTGGGTCGCGAGCGCGACGCAGGACGCCGCGCCGAGGACCGGCACCGCCGTCGGCGCCCGGAAGTGGTCCCGGGCGGGCGTGTCGCGGCGCAGGACCAGGGCCGCCGTGTTGACGAGGAAGAAGACCACCAGCAGGAGCAGGACCAGCGTCGAGGCGAGCGTGGCCACGTCGCCGGTCAGCGCGAGCAGCAGCGACAGTGCCGTCGTGGCGGCGATCGAGGCCCACGGCGTGCGGCGCCCCGGCAGCACCTTCGTCAGGAACCCCGGCAGCAGGCCCTCCCGCGCCATGCCGTAGGCGAGGCGCGACGACATGATGCCGGTGAGCAGCGCGCCGTTGGCGACCGCCACCAGCGCGACGGCGCTGAACAGCTCCGTGGGGACACCGCCCGCCTCCCGCACCACTTCGAGCAGCGGCCCGCTGGACCCGGCCAGCGTCCCGGTCGGCACGGCCGCCGCCGCGGCGGCCCCCACCAGCGCGTACACCGCTCCCGCCGTCACCAGGGCGCCGAAGAGCGCCCGCGGGTAGGAGCGGCGCGGGTCGCGGGTCTCCTCGGCCACGTTCACGGACGTCTCGAAGCCGACGAACGAGTAGTAGGCGAGCACCGCACCGCTCAGCACGGCCGCCGCGGGCCCGTGGCTGTCGGTGCCCAGCTCCGTCAGCCGCCCCAGGTCGCCGTCCCCGCGCAGCACGATCCACAGGCCGAGCCCGATCACGAGCAGCAGGCCGCTCACCTCGACGACCGTGGCGACCGCGTTGGCTCGCGTCGACTCCCTGATGCCGCGCGCGTTCAGCAGCGCGAGGGCGGCGAGGAAGACGATGACGACCAGGACCACCGGGAGCGTGACGAACTCGGTGAGGTAGTCACCGGCGAAGCCGCGCGCCAGCGCCGCGACCGACACGATGCCCGCGGCGAGCATGCAGAACCCGGCGAGGAACCCCGCGAAGGGCCCGTACGCCAGGGTCGCGTAGTGGGACGCGCCGCCCGCGCGCGGGTACTTCGTCACCAGTTCGGCGTACGAGGCGGCCGTCAGCAGCGCCAGGCAGAGCGCCACGACCAGCGGCACCCATACGGCGCCTCCGGAGTCGGCCGCGACCTGGCCCACCAGGACGTACACGCCCGCGCCCAGGACGTCTCCGAGAATGAAGAAGTACAGGAGCGGGGTGGTCAGGGCCTTCTTGAGCGCCGTGGGGCCGGCTGCTGCCTGCGGGGTGGTGCGGTGATCGTTCACGCAGAGCCGTATACCCGGTGCGGCGCCCCCGACCACGGGACTTACGGCTCCTTGGTCTCCGACTCCAGGCTGCGTCGCGTCTGGCGGCCGTACGCGCCCGGGGGGTCGGAGGTCAGTCCGCGCGCCCACTGGTAGCGCAGGACCGCGGCGGTCACGGCACGGCTGTACGTGCCGTCCCGCTCGCCCGCGTAGAGGTGGAGCTGGGCCAGGCGGCCCTGGAGTTCCGCGACCGCGGGGCCCTCGTCGCCCTCGCGGAGGACCGCGGGGGCGGACGGTTCGCGGGTCGCGGGGGGCGACTTCGGGCCCACCGAGCCCGTGGCGCGTGCCGTCGACGGCGGTGGGGACGGTGACGGCGGCGAAGGCGAGGGCGACGGCGGGGCTGTCGAGCGGGTGGGCGCGGGCGGGGCGGCGGCGCGGCGGGGTGCGGTGGCGGGGGTGCGGGCGGCGGAGGCGGATGGTTTCGCCGTGGGCGGTGCGGGTTCCGCGGGGCCTGCGGAGACGGACGCGGGGGCTCCGCCCGGCAGCGCCCGGTCCCGCTCCGGCCGGTCGGCGGCGGAGGAGAACAGGCCGGAGGCGAACACGACTCCGCCGACGACGACAGCGAGGGCGCCGGCCCCACCACCGAGCAGGAGATACCGGCGCGTACGGGCCCGTCGTGTGTGTGGGGCGGGGGCGTAGGAGGCGGTGCCGTCCGCCACGCGGTCGGGTGGGGTCATCACGCCTGCCGCGGTGGCCTGGCCGAGCCGCCGCCGCGGGTGTGGGGTGGGGGCTTCCCTGGTGGTGCCGTCCGCCGCTTGGTCCGGCGGGGTCTCCGTCCCCGCCACGGCGGCCTGGCCGGGCCAATGCCGCGCGTGTGGGGTGCGGGCTTCCCCGGTGGTGCCGTCCGCCGCCCGATCCGGCGGGACCTTCGCCCCTGCCGCAGCGGCCTGGCCGGGTCGGTGCCGCGTGTGCGGGGCGAGGGGTTCCTTGGTGGTGCCGTCCAGCGCCCGGTCCGGCGGGGCCTTCGCCCCTGTCACACCGTCCCCGCCGGACCGGCGTGGACCGGCGGCGCTGTCCGGCACCGCGAGCGGCGGAGCCGGCATCGCGTCGCCGTCCGGGCGGGGGTCGGCCAACGCGGAGGCAGGGCGGGGATCAGATGGCGTGGAGGCCGGGCGGGGGCCCGCCTCCGCTGAGGCCGGGCGGGGGTCAGATGGCGCGCAGGCCGGCCAAGGGTCGGCCAGCCCGGCGGCCGTGCAGGGGTCGGCTGGCGGCGAGGCCGGGCGGGGGTCAGGCGGCATGGAGGCCGATTGGGGGGCAGGTGGCGTCGAGGCCGGTTTGGGGGCAGGCGGCGCCGGGTTTCTGGCCGGGCCGGCCGTCTCGGGGTCCGGCAGTGAGACGTACGGACGTATCCGCAGGGGGTCGAAGTCCTCCGCCGCTGCCGCCTCCGCGCGGCGGGTCCGGTGGGCCGCGTCCGCCGTGTGGCGGGCGCAGTCGCACTCCGGGGCGGTGCCCGGCGCGCGCGGCACGCCGCAGCGGGGGCACCGCGGCCCGTCCTGACCGGTCATCGCCGCGCCCCCTCCCGTGCCCCGCCCGCCCGAGAACACCCGCGATTATGCAGACCGAGGCTTCAACAGGCCATAACCGGTCACACGGACCACGATGGAGGGGGAGCACCCTCAGCCACAGGCGGAATCCGGACTCCCAGGAGGTGCCCATGTCGCAGGATGTCAGCGCCCGCCCCTCGGGGCCGGGCCCCGACCCCGCGCACGGTCAGGGAGCGAACGGGCATCCGCCGGGCGGCGTACTGGTCTCCATCGGCGCGCTGCTCCTCGGCATGCTGCTCGCGGCCCTCGACCAGACCATCGTCTCGACCGCCCTGCCGACGATCGTCAGCGAGCTGGGCGGCATGGACCACCTGTCGTGGGTCGTCACCGCGTACATGCTGGCCGCGACGGCCGCGACCCCGCTCTGGGGAAAGCTCGGCGACCAATACGGCCGAAAAAAGCTCTTCCTGACCGCGATCGTGATCTTCCTGGTCGGCTCGGCGCTGTGCGGAATGGCGCAGAACATGCCGCAGCTCATCGGCTTCCGGGCGTTGCAGGGGCTCGGCGGCGGCGGGCTCATGGTGCTGTCCATGGCGATCGTCGGCGACCTCGTGTCGCCGCGCGAACGCGGCAAGTACCAGGGCCTGTTCGGCGCGGTGTTCGGCGCGACCAGCGTCCTCGGACCGCTCCTCGGCGGGCTCTTCACCGAGCACCTCAGCTGGCGCTGGGTCTTCTACATCAACCTGCCCATCGGCGTGATCGCGCTCCTCGTCATCGCCACCACGCTGCACATCCCGGTGCGCGACACCAAGCACACCATCGACTACCTCGGCACCTTCCTCATCGCGTCCGTCGCCACCTGCCTCGTCCTCGTCGCCTCGCTCGGCGGCACCACCTGGGACTGGGGCTCGCCGCAGATCATCGGCTTCGCGGTGCTCGGCGTGGTCCTCGCCGCCGCCTTCGTGGCCGTGGAGCGCAAGGCCGCCGAACCGGTGATCCCGCTGAAGCTGTTCCGCGTCCGCACCTTCACGCTCTCCGCGGTCATCAGCTTCATCGTGGGCTTCGCGATGTTCGGGGCGATGACCTATCTGCCGACGTTCCTCCAGGTCGTCCAGGGCGTCTCACCGACCATGTCGGGCGTGCACATGCTGCCGATGGTGGCCGGCATGCTCCTGTCGACGACCGCGTCCGGGCAGATCGTCAGCCGCACCGGCCGCTGGAAGGTCTTCCCCGTCGCGGGCACGGCCGTCACCACGCTCGGCCTGCTCCTCCTCCACCGGCTCGACGAGCACAGTTCCACGGGCGAGATGAGCGCGTACTTCTTCGTCTTCGGCCTGGGCCTCGGCCTGGTCATGCAGGTGCTGGTGCTCATCGTGCAGAACGCGGTCGGCTACGAGGACCTGGGCGTCGCCACCTCCGGCGCGACGTTCTTCCGCTCGATCGGCGCCTCCTTCGGCGTCGCGATCTTCGGCACGATCTTCACCAACCGGCTCGGCGACAAGCTGACCGACGCCCTCGCCGGGCGGCAGCTGCCGCCGGGGCTGAGCGTCACCACCCTGGAGGCGGACCCGCGCGGCATCGCGCGCCTCCCCGCCGACCTGCGGCCCAGCGCCCTGCACGCGTACGCCTCCTCGATCACGGACGTCTTCCTGTACGCGGCGCCGGTCGCGCTCCTCGCCTTCGTACTCGCCTGGTTCCTGCGCGAGGACAAGCTGCGCGGCTCGGTCACCGCGCCCGACCAGACCCAGACGCTGGCCAGCAACCCCGTCGAACGCTCCTCCTACGACGAGGTGGCGCGGGCCCTCTCGGTCCTCGGCACCAGGGAGGGCCGCCGGGCGATCTACGAGAAGATCACCGCGCGGGCGGGCTACGACCTGCTCCCCGCCGCGAGCTGGCTGCTGCTGCGCATCGCCCGGCACGGATCCGTCGAACCCGCCGTACTC
The DNA here is from genome assembly GCF_000717945.1 of Streptomyces sp. NRRL S-920. Classification (NCBI taxonomy): domain Bacteria; kingdom Bacillati; phylum Actinomycetota; class Actinomycetes; order Kitasatosporales; family Streptomycetaceae; genus Streptomyces; species Streptomyces sp. NRRL S-920. The sequence goes on along the minus strand of NZ_JODF01000004.1, from coordinate 130,935 downwards.
GCCGAGCGCACCACTGTGCCGCTGACCGTCATCACCGCGGCGGCCCGCCAGGTCGAGGAGCGGCGCCTCGCCGAACGGCGGGGCCTGGAGATGTTCCTGACGGACAGCGGCCGCGAGGTCGCGACGAAGCTCGCCAAGGCCCGTGAGGAGTCCCTGTCCGAACTGCTCGGCGACTGGTGGGGCCCGCGGCGCCCGACCGACCTGTCCCAGCTGGTCCAGGAGTTGAGCGGCGAGCTGTGCGGGTCGGAGTCGGAGCGGCCGCACGACGGGGCGCCGCGGCTGCGGGCGGTGTGAAATCAGGTCAGGTCAGGCCTCGGCCGGGGCCAGCTTCTTGCCGTACCAGTGCTCGGCGTACGCGCTTTCGGCGTAGGGCTCGATCTCCTCGTAACCGTGCCGCGTGTACAGCGCGCGGGCCTCCACCAGGTCGGTGCGGGTGTCGAGGACGAGCCGCTCGGCGCCGAGCGCGCGGGCCGCGTCCTCGGCGGCAGCCAGCAGCACCGGGGCGCCGCCTTTGCCGCGCAGGTCCTGACGTACGAATACGCGCTTCAGTTCGGCGGTCGCCGGATCCAGCAGCCGCACGCCCGCCGTGCCGCCGGGTTCGTCGCCGTACCGCGCGACGAGCAGCACTCCGTGCGGCGGCGCGAGGTCGGCGCCGCTCTCCGCGGCGATCTCGCGCTCCAGCTCGTCGGGGTCGGTGGTGGTGCCCTCGTGCAGCAGGTACCAGCGGTCGCTGACCTCGGTGTAGTACGCGCGCCAGAGCGCGGCGGCCACGGCCGAGTCGTACGCCTCGGGGGCGATGGTCCAGGAGGCGGCGCGGGTGGTGGCGCGGGTGGTGGCGCGGGCGGGGGCTCGGGTCATGCCGTCATTGTCGGGACACGGGAGCGGCGCCCCGCAAGCGAATTGCTCGCGGGGCGCCGGTACGGCCCGGGTCAGCTCTTGGGCGCGGCCTGCTGGACGACCTCGAAGGACCAGACCGTCGATCCGGAGGCGGCGGGCTTCGGCCGCTCGCCACCGCCCTCGCCGCCACCCTGGTGCGCGGCCTTCATGGGGCCCTCCATCCAGGCCTGGAAGGAGGCCTCGTCGCGCCAGCGGGTGTAGACGAGGTACTGGTCTGTGCCCTCGATGGGGCGCAGCAGCTCGAACCACTCGAAGCCGTCGGAGTTCTCCACCGCGCCCGCGCGGGACGCGAAGCGCTTCTCCAGGACCTCGCGCTGTTCCTCGGGAACGGTGAGTGCGTTGATCTTCACGATGCTCATGCGGCCATCCTGCCGTACGGGTCGACGGCGCTCAGAGCCGCAGCAGGCGCTCGGCCGTCTCGCGGTAGTCGCGCAGGGCCAGGCGGAGCTGTTCGGTGTCGGTGGCCGAGGCCTCGGGGGCGGCGGGGGTGCCCTCGGTGGCCAGGGCGCCGCCCGGTGCCATCCCCGCGGCCGGGGGCGTGCCGCCCTCCGGGGTGGTGCGGGCCGGCGTCGTCTGCCAGGAGGAGCGCAGGACCCGGCGGCGTTCGGCCAGGGTGTCGGTGAGGCGGGCGATGGCGTCCTCCAGGACGTGGTCGACCTCCTCGACCGCGCCGCGCGGGCCGTCGACGAAGCCGTTGACGGCGTTCTGGAGGCGCAACGTCAGCTTGTCGCGCTCCTCGGGCGGGAACAGCGTCGTGTCAGCCATGCTGGACTCCCCTTCGGGTGATGCCGGTCGAACGCTTGCCGGACGTGTGCTTGCCGGAGCGCGCGGCGGAGTGGTCGTGCCGGTCGGCGATCAGGTCGTCGAAGAGGGCCCGCGCCTCGATCATGGCCTCGCGCATCTCCTCGGTGCCGGTCCTGCTCTCCTCGGCGCCCGTCGTGTCGAGCGCGGCGCGGTGCACCCTGCGGTAGCCGTGGACGTGGGCGGAGTGGTGCACGGAGAGCGCGTCCAGCTGGTCCTCGTAGTGGCCGGCGTCGGGGAAGCCCCGCGCGCCCGCCAGCTCGGCGATGAGCCGGTCCGCGTCGGCCACGGCCTCGCGCGGGGAGTCGACGAAGCGCTCCTGGGCGAGGTTCCAGCGGGCGGCGTACTGCTCACGCGCCGCGGGCTCCAAGGGCCTTACCTGCAAGGAGCCGTGTCGCTTCACACGCTCCCCGAGGTCGCGTTCGGCCGCTTTCGTGTCGCCGTCGTGCCGGGCGACCGCGCGGTCGTACTCGGGGCCGAAGCGCCGCTTCAGGCTGTGGCCGCCGCCCGCGTTCCGCTTGCGGCTCAGCACGACGAACGCGCCGACGGCGAGGGCGACGACGACCACGATCAGAACGATGATCATGACTGTGGACATGGAGTGGGTGCCTTCCCGGGGGGTGGGCCTTGGGATGCGAGGCGCGGTGTCGCCATCGCGCCTGTCCCGGGGACGAGTTGCCAGGAAGCGGGCGGCCAAACGCGGTACGCACGCCCGGAGGTGGCCTTAAGATGCCGCAGCGCGCGATGACCAATCACGTTCGCGCCGCGCCGAGTTGAAGGAGCGTACGTACGTGCTGGAGCTGACGATGGCCTCGGTGTCCGGGGCGGATGCGGGCGCGACCGCGGGCATGCTCATGGCCGAGGCGCCGAGCGAGCCGGGTGCGGTGCTGCGGGTCGGGCGCGACGCGAGCGTCTGCCGTCTGGTGACGCCCGACGACTGGCTTTTCGTGTCCCGTACGCACCTGGAGTTCCGCTGCGGACCCGACGGGGCCTGGAGGGTGACCTGGCTGCGCGGCTCGAACCCCGACCCCGCCTCGCAGGTGCGGGTGGTGTCCGAGGGCGCGGCGCTCTCCCTCGCGTACGGAGGGGTGGCGCCGCTGGGCCGGGGCGGCTCGGGCGAGGTGGTCATCCAGGACAGGTCGGGGCCGCGGAGCGTGAACGTGGGCTTCTACCACGAGGGTTGAGCCCCACCTGCGTACGTGGTCGTCAGTCCCGTACGCGGGCCAGCGCGAAGCCGTCGTAGCCCTTGGTGCCCACCGTCTGGATCGCCGTCGCCTCCAGCTCGGGGTGGCGTGCCATGAGGTCGAGCGCGGCGCGGGTGCCGCGCACGTTCGGGTCCGGGTCGGCGGCGTCGGTGATCGCGCCGCCGCGTACGACGTTGTCGAGGACGATGAGGCTGCCGGGGCGGGTGAGCTTGAGCGACCACTCCACGTAGTGCGGGTTGTTGGCCTTGTCGGCGTCGATGAAGACGAGGTCGAAGGGCGCGGGGTTCTCGACGTGTTCGGCGCCGAGCGCGGCGAGCGAGTCGAGGGCGGGGCCGACGCGGACCTCGGTGAGCTTGTCGAGCCCGGCGCGGGCGAGGTTGCCGCGGGCCACCTCGGCGTGCTCCCGCTTGTACTCCAGGGTGATGAGGCGGCCGTCGGCGGGCAGGGCGCGGGCCAGCCAGATCGTGCTGTAGCCGCCGAGCGTGCCGATCTCCAGGATGCGGCGGGCGCCCTGCGTCCGTGCGAGGAGCTGGAGGAGCTTGCCCTGGTTCGGGGAGACGCTGATCCGCGGCAGACCGGCCGCGTCGCTGTCGCGCAGGGCGGCGGCGAGGGCGTCGTCGGCCGGGGCGAGGAGGTCGGTGAAGTAGTCGTCGACTGAGTTCCACTGCGGTTGGCTCATGCGGGGTCCCTTCGGGCGTAGGGGGGCGGGGCCGGTTGTCGGTGGCGTCATAACAGTCGGCCCGTGCCGTGGCTCGGCCTCGGGGCTCTGCCCCGGACCCCGCTCCTCAATCGCCGGAGGGGCTGAAACTTGCCTCCACCGCCGCCGGAGACCCCGGCAGCGGCCTGCCCGCTGATTCCGTCAGGTACCAGACCGCGACGCCGCCCACGACCGCCGCCGCCATCATGTAGTACGCGGGCATCATCTTGTCGCCCGTCGCTCCGATCAGCGCCGTCACCACCAGCGGTGTCGTGCCGCCGAAGACCGACACGGAGATGTTGAAGCCGATGGAGAGCGAGCCGTAGCGGACCTTCGTGGGGAAGAGGGCGGGGAGGGTCGCCGGCATCGACGCCGTGAAGCAGACCAGGAGCAGGCCGAGTGCCCCGAGGCCCAGGCCGATCGCCCAGAGCGACCCCTCGCGGATCAGCAGGAGGGCGGGGACGGAGAGGAGGAGGAAGCCCGCGCAGCCCGTGGCGATCACCGGACGGCGGCCCACCCGGTCCGTGAGCGCGCCGACGAACGGCTGGGCGCACATCATCAGCGCCATGACGGCCAGGATGACGAGCAGCCCGTGCGTCTCGTCGTACTTCAGCTCGCTCGTCAGATAGCTCGGCATGTACGACAGCAGCATGTAGTCGGTGACGTTGAAGACCAGGACCAGGCCCATGCAGAGGAGGAGCGCCTTCCACTGCCCGGTGACCATGTCGCGCAGCCGGACCTTCGCGCGGGTCTGCTCGTCCTTGTGGGCCTTCTCCAGCTCCGCGGCGAACGCCGGGGTCTCCTCCAGCCGCATCCGCAGATACAGGCCGATCAGACCCATCGGGCCCGCGATCAGGAAGGGGATGCGCCAGCCCCAGGAGACCAGGTCCTGCGACGACATCAGGGCCGTCATCAGGGTCACCAGACCCGCGCCGCCGATGTAGCCCGCCAGCGTGCCGAACTCCAGCCAGCTGCCGAGGAAGCCCCGCCTCTTGTCGGGGGAGTACTCCGCGATGAACGTGGAGGCACCCGCGTACTCACCGCCCGTGGAGAAGCCCTGCACGAGCCGGGCCAGCAGGAGCAGCACCGGGGCCCAGACGCCGATGGTCGCGTAGGAGGGGATCAGGCCGATCGCGAACGTGCCCGCCGCCATCATGATCATGGTGAGGGCGAGGACCTTCTGGCGGCCGACGCGGTCGCCGAGCGGGCCGAAGACCATGCCGCCCAGCGGGCGGATCAGGAAGGCCGCGGCGAAGGCGCCGAAGGTGGAGAGCAGCTGGGCCGTGGGGTTGCCCGAGGGGAAGAAGACCTTGCCCAGCGTCACGGCGATATAGCTGTAGACGCCGAAGTCGAACCACTCCATCGCGTTGCCGAGGGCGGCCGCCTTCACCGCGCGCCTGACCATCGCGGGGTCGGTGACGGTGACGCCCTCGGGACCGTCCGGGGCGGCCGCGTGCTGGGGCCGGGGGCGGGGCCCCCGCGCGGGCTCGGGCTTCCGGAGTGCGACGGATGTGGCGCTCGGCAAGGGTTCGCTCGCCCGCTTTCGGTCGACGACAGGGACAGGGCCGCCCGCGGAGACCGGGGCAGCCCGAAAAGCGACCTTAGGTGCATCAGCCACCATTACGTTCGGTGCCCGCCCGACCGCATACCGCACCGAAAGGGCGGTTATCCAGGTCAAACGGCGTTTCCCGTGGCGGGAGGGACAAGCCGCACTTGTGATCTATGTCGCGACCCGGGCCGGGAACCGCGCCCCGGCGGCCTGCGCGGACCCTCGCGCCGAGACGGCCACTCGCGCCGCCGAGGGGATTTCGGCCGGTTTCGGGTTGGATAGGGCCGATAAGAGCCGATAGAAAGCGGTGTGACCGTCAGATGAAGAGGCGGTCGCGCGCGTCCCTCCCAGTGGGGCGCGACCCCTCCGGGCCGCATCCGGGCCCACGACCGGGCCGCCGCAACCGGGCCCCGCACAGACAGGGCCGCACATGACGATCGGGGCGGGAGGTCCGACGGGGCATGGCGAATGTTGAGCACAGCGGATCCGGCGACGCCGTGGGCGCGGGGCGGGCCGACGGCCCCCGGACGCGGATCGGAGCGGCGCGCGCCGCCCTCTGGCTGATCGCCGCGGTCCTGGCGATCCGGCAGGTGGCGGTCGTCCTGCGCACCCCCGAGGGCGAGCGCCTCACCGACCTGGAGACCTGGCTCGGGCCGAACGGCGTACTGCACGTCAACGGCTCCCTCTATGACGCGGACAGGTTCACGGGACCGCCCTTCGCGGGCCTCGTCCTCAAACCGCTCGCCCGCTCGGGAGAGCAGACCCTCGGCTGGGCCTGGACCTTCGGCACCCTCGGCCTCGTCGTCGTCCTGGGCCTGATCGCCGCCCGCGCCCTGCCCCAGCCCGTCTCCCGGCGCACCTCGCTGCTCGCCGCCCCCGTGGCGATCAGCCTGCTGATCCTGTCGCTGCCGGTGCGCAGCACCCTGCACCTCGGCCAGACCAGCATCCTCCCGGTCCTCCTCGTCCTGCTCGGCCTCTTCGCCGTGCGCGGCGAGCGTCCCAGCGGCCTCCTGATCGGCATCGGCGCCGCGCTGCAACCGACCATGCTGCTCTTCGCCGGCCTCCTGTGGTTCACCGGCCGCAAGAAAGCCGCCGCGTCCACCGGCGTCTCCTTCGCCGCCTGCACGGTCCTCGCCTGGGCCGCGATGCCGCACGACTCATCGACGTACTGGGTCCACCACCTCGCGGGAGCGGGCCTCGGCGCGAGCCCGGACGCCAACGCCAACCAGTCCCTGCACGGCATGCTCCTGCGCCTCGGTCTCGAAGGGCCCCTGGAGACAGGCCTCTTCCTGCTCCTGAGCGCCGCCGTCGCCCTCCTCGGCCTGCGCCGCGCCGTGCGCTACGCCACGGACGGGCAGCTGCTCCTCGCCGCCGCGATCACCGGCTGCGTGGCGGTCTCGGTGGCGCCGGCGACCTGGCAGCACCAGCTCCTGTGGGTGCTCTTCGCGGCGGTCGGCAGGGTCGGCAAGCGCCGGTCGGACCGGTACGTATGGCCGGTGGCCGTGGTCCTCGTGTCGACGCTGCCCGCCACGATGACGCTGCCGAACATCCCGGCCACCGAGCCGGTCCGCGACAACGTCGTGCTGATCACCGCGCTCGCCGCCGCCGTCGCCGTACCGTTCCTCCTGCGCGCGCACCCGCAGTACGAGAACCCGATCCCCACCGACTACGCCGCTCCCGCCCCGGCCCGCTGGAGCCGGGTGCCGCTGCTGCCGTTCTGGCGGCGCGTGCTGACCCGCCCGAACCTCCTGCTGGAACTCCTGCTGATCCGCGTCGGCTACTCCGCGTACCAGCAGGTCAGGCTCGCCGCGACCGGCGGCACCATCTCCGGGGGCCGGGCCACGGCCGAGCACCACGGCGAACAGATCCACGCGATCGAGCAGTTTCTGCACATCGACGTGGAGTACTGGTTCAACCACCTGACGGCGCGGACCGGTTGGCTGGAGGACTTCTTCAACTTCTACTACACGTCGTTCCACTTCGTGGTGCCGCTGAGCGTCCTCGCCGTCCTCTACGCGCGCCGCCCCGCCGAGTACCGCTGGGCGCGCTCCGCGCTCGGCTTCGCGACCGTCCTCGCCCTCATCGGCTTCTGGGCCTACCCGCTAGCCCCGCCGCGCCTGATGCCGGACCTCGGCTTCGTCGACACGGTGCACGGCGTGCAGGACTTCAGCAAGCCGAACTACGGCACGCTGACCGACCTCACCAACCAGTACGCGGCGATGCCCTCGCTGCACTTCGGCTGGTCCCTGTGGTGCGGCCTGGTCATCCTGGTCGTCGCGCCCAGGGGGTGGATGAAGGCGCTCGGCCTGCTGCACCCGTTCCTCACGCTCTGCGCGATCGTCGGCACCGGCAACCACTGGGTGCTCGACGCGGCGGGCGGCGCGGCCGTGGTCGGGGCGGGCTTCGGCCTCACCTACCTGCTCTCGGGACCCCGTGTGAGCAGGCCCGCCGGGGCGCCGCCCCTCACCGACACGTCGAAGCGCTCGGCGAAGGACGGTACCCCGAGCTGATCCGGTAGGTGCCGGGGCCGGGCACCGAGAGCCGGGTGTACTCGCCGTCCTGCTTCAGACAGGCCCCCTCGGCCCGCAGCCACGGCGAGTACACCAGGCGTACGGTCACCGAGCCCCGCAGCGGGACGCGCACCACCACGTCGGAGCCCGTGGCGCGCACGACGGACGCGGGCTCCGAGACCAGCGGCACCGGGTTCTTCACCCGGAAGATCCGCCAGTTGGCGTCCTTCCACACCGGCTCCAGCCACTCGGGGCCGCTCGCCACCAGCTCCGCCTCGTCCTCCGCGAACCCGTCCGGCTTGCCCGAGGGCAGCACGACGTACCCCACGGCCCACCGGTCCAGCCAGGCGCGGTAGGTGGCCGCCGAGAACGTGCCGTCGTAGAAGAGGCGGCCGCGCTCGATGTCGAGCTGACGGTTCCAGCCGCGCGCCATGTTCACGTAGGGGGCGAGGGCGGTGGCCTCGCGGTGGTTGCGGGCCGGGACGACCTCGACGCGGGTGCGGTCGGCGCCCAGGCTCTCCAGCTCGCGCACCACGCCATGGGTGTCGACCGCCCACTTGGGCACCTCTGTGGATACGACGAGGTCGTCGACGGTCTTCTGCACGACCCAGCCCGAGCAGAGCACCAGCGCCACCGTCAGTGCGACCCGCCGCGCCCGCTCGCGCCCGGTCGCGAGCAGCGCCGCGAGCAGCGCGGCGGGCCCGACCAACTCGGCGAGGCGCTCGACGTTGGTGCCGATCGGGGAGGGGATGAGGTACGTGAGCACGGTCCCGACCGCGTAGACGCCCGCGCCCCAGCGCAGTACGCGCCACTCGCGGGGGCCCGCGAGGATCAGCACCAGGCTGACCGCGACGGGCGGGAAGATCCGGTCGAAGGGCATCAAGTGCTCGCCGGTGAACGGGAAGAGCACCGTCGTGGTCGCCACGACGAGGACGGGCGGCGCGATCAGCGCGGCGGCGCGCGTCCAGTCGCGTACGAGGAAATAGCCCGCGCCCGCGACCAGCAGGAAGAGGCCGGCGACCGGCGATCCCATGGTGGCGAGCGCCGCGCAGACCACGGCGGGGCCGACGCGCCGCCGCTCCCGCACGAGCGCCAGACAGGCGGCGAAGGCGAAGGCGATGCCGAGCGCGAACGTCGTACGCCCCGACGCGACGTTGCACCACACGCCGAGCGAGGCGAGCACGGCGGGCCACAGGGGCTTGCGGATGCCGGTGCGCTCGACGAGCGCGGCCACCAGATAGGCGCCCGCGACCCCGGAGAGCACCGTCACGGTCTTCACCCCGAGGGCGGCCATCAGATAGGGCGAGATCAGGCTGTAGTTGGCGGTGTGCATGCCGCCGTACCAGAACAGGCTGTACGCGGCCGTCCCGTGCTCGGAGGCGAACCGCGCCCAGGCCTCCTGCGCGGCGAGGTCGCCGCCGCCCGTCGCGAGGAACGCCGCCCACACCGCGTACAGGGGAAGGGTGGGGGCGGTGGCGAGCAGCGGTACGCGATGCCGGCGGCAAAACGCTCGGAAGGGGGACTTCCGCTCGGTGGGCGCGCTGCCGGGCGGGGCGATCGAGAACTCGGCAGAGACCACGGCCACCATTTCCGTTCGGAGTCTTGGAGAGGCAAGGTTCACCTCTCCAGACGCGGCGCGCAACGCAAACGTTGGTTCCGTGGCGAAGGCCGGCGGGTCAGCCGGTGCTGACCTGGAGTTCCTTGACGCCGTTGAGCCAGGCCGAGCGGAGCCTGCGCGGGTCGGCCGCCAGCCGCAGGCCCGGCATGGCGTCGGCGATCGCGTGGAAGATGAGGTTGATCTCCAGGACCGCGAGGGACTTGCCGAGGCAGAAGTGGGGGCCGCCGCCACCGAATCCGAGGTGCGGGTTGGGGTCGCGGGTGATGTCGAACGCGCCCGGGTTGTCGAAGACTTCGGGGTCGTGGTTGGCGGAGGAGTAGAAGATGCCGACGCGGTCGCCCCGCCTGATCCTGGCGCCGCCCAGCTCCGTGTCCCGCGTCGCGGTGCGCTGGAAGGAGACGACCGGCGTCGCCCAGCGCACGATCTCCTCCGCCGTCGTGTCGGGGCGCTCGCGTTTGTACAGCTCCCATTGGTCCGGATGGGTGAGGAAGGCGTGCATGCCGTGGGTGATGGCGTTGCGGGTGGTCTCGTTCCCGGCCACCGCGAGCAGGATCACGAAGAAGCCGAACTCGTCGCCCGAGAGGTTCCCCTCGTCCTCCGCCGCCACCAACTGGCTGACGATGTCCTTGGCCGGGCACTCCTTGCGGGCCGCGGCGAGGTTCATCGCGTAGCTGACGATCTCCAGGGCCGCCTCGGCGCCGATCTCCTCGGTGATGGCGTACTCCGGATCGTCGTATCCCGCCATCTTGTTGGACCAGTCGAAGATCTTGGAGCGGTCCTCCTGCGGCACCCCGATCAGCTCGGCGATGGCCTGGAGCGGGAGTTCGACGGCGACGTTCGTGACGAAGTCGAAGGAGCCGTCGGGGCCCGCCTGCTCCAGCGCCGTCGTGACGATGGAGCGGGCGCGCTCGCGCAGGGCCTGTTCCAGCGAGCGGATGGCGCGGGGCGTGAAGCCGCGCTGCACGATCTGCCGGACCCGGGTGTGCTCGGGCGGGTCCATGTTGAGCATGATCAGCTTCTGGACCTCGATCTGGTCGCGGCTGATCGTCTCGTTGAAGCGGATGACCGCGGTGTTGAGATGGGAGGAGTACAACTCCGGGTGCGTGGAGACGTACTTGACGTCCTCGTGCCGTGTGACGGCCCAGTATCCCGCGTCGTCGAAACCGGAGACGCGCGGCCGCTGGGCGATCCAGCGCACCGGTTCCGTCCGCCGCAGCTGTGCGAACTCCGGCAGTGGCACGCGGTCTTGGAGCAGGCCCGGGTCGGTGAAGTCGAACCCGTCGGGCAGCGCTGGACAGGGCATCGGCAACTCCTGGCGTGGGCTGAGTCCTGACGAGCCGTCAGCAGGCTTGCCAGGCAAGCTAGTAACGGGTTCTACAAGAGGCAAGGCCCGGGGCGGGTCCGGTTGCGCGCGCGCCCCGCGCAAGGTACCTGCACGACCCTTGCGGCGCCGGGGTCCCGCTCAGCAGACTGCTGACAGAACTAGAACGCGTACTAGTTCCTCCCGCGAGGCGCCGGGACGGCTCGCGGGACATGGACGGAGAGGACCAGCCCCATGGCCGCGGAACCTGTCATCGTCGAAGCCGTACGCACCCCCATCGGCAAGCGCGCGGGCGCGCTCGCCAACCTCCACCCCGCCTATCTGCTCGGGGAGACCTACCGCGAACTCCTCGGACGCACCGGCATCCACGCCGACTGCGTCGAGCAGATCGTCGGCGGCACGGTGACCCACGCGGGGGAGCAGTCGATGAACCCCGCGCGCACGGCGTGGCTCACCATGGGGCTTCCGTACGAGACGGCGGCGACGACCGTGGACTGCCAGTGCGGCTCCTCGCAGCAGGCGAGCCACATGGTCGCCAACATGGTCGCGGCCGGGGTCATCGACATCGGCATCAGCTGCGGGGTCGAGGCGATGTCACGGGTGCCGCTGGGCTCCGGCTCCAAGCACGGTCCGGGCAAGCCCTTCCCCGACGAGTGGAACGTCGATCTGCCCAACCAGTTCGAGGCCGCCGAGCGCATCGCCCGCAAGCGCGGCCTCACCCGCGAGAACGTGGACTCGCTCGGCCTCATCTCGCAGGAGCGGGCGGCCGTCGCCTGGTCCGAGGAGCGCTTCAAGCGCGAGACGTTCGCCGTCCAGGTGCCGACGACGGAGGAGGAGCAGGCGGCCGGGCAGGGCATGTGGCGGCTCGTCGACCGGGACGAGGGGCTGCGCGATACGACGATGGAGGCGCTCGGCGGCCTCAAGCCCGTCATGCCGACCGCCGTGCACACGGCAGGCAACTCCTCGCAGATCTCGGACGGCGCGGCGGCCCTCATGTGGGCGTCCAAGCGCATGGCGCGGGCGCTGAAGCTGAGGCCGCGGGCGCGGATCGTGGCGCAGGCGCTGGTCGGCGCCGACCCCCACTTCCACCTCGACGGACCGATCGACGCGACGCGCGCGGTGCTCGGCAAGGCGGGTATGTCCCTGAAGGACATCGACATCGTCGAGATCAACGAGGCGTTCGCCTCGGTGGTGCTGAGCTGGGCGCAGGTCTTCGAGCAGGACCTGGAGAAGGTGAACGTCAACGGCGGCGCGATCGCGCTGGGCCACCCGGTGGGGGCCACCGGGGCACGGCTGATCACCACGGCCCTGCACGAGCTGGAACGGCGGGACAAGGAGTTCGCGCTGGTGACGATGTGCGCGGGCGGCGCGGTGGCGACGGCGACGATCATCCAGCGCCTGTAGAAAGCGACGGGAACCACAAAACGCCGGACGGGCTGGAGGTGTCCAGCCCGTCCGGCGTTTGAGGACGAACTCGGCGAAGCCGGTGATTCAACGGTGCGCTGATCTAGCGGTGCGAATACGAACCCCGCTAAAGGCGCCCCGCCAGACTCAGTACCAGCCGTTGGCCTGCCAGTGGTTCCACGCGCCGACGGGGCTGCCGTAGCGCTCGTTCATGTACTTCAGACCCCACTCGATCTGGGTCTCCGGGTTGGTCTTCCAGTCGGCGCCCGCCGAGGCCATCTTCGAGCCGGGCAGCGCCTGGACCAGGCCGTAGGCACCGGAGGAGGAGTTCGTCGCGTTGACGTCCCAGCCGCTCTCGTGCGAGACGATCTTGTCGAACGCGGCGAACTGCGCGGGGTCCGAGATCTTCGCCTTGGCGATCGCCTTGGCGGAGGTCGGGGCGGCGGCGGGAGCGGCGGCCGGGGCGACGGCCTTCGCGGTGGTCGGGGTGGCTGCCTGGGCCGGGGCCGCGGCGAAGACCATGCCGGTGGCGGCAGCGGCGACGAGGCCGCCGGCGAGGGTCTTCTTCGGGGAAGCGATGCGGCGGATGAGCGAGGCGGACACAGAGGACCTTCCGGTGGGGGACGGGGCTGTCGCGGTGCGTGCCGTAGAACGTGGGGGACATGCGGAGGCGCCGAGTTCCCGGGGGGACGTCGGCGCCCTGCGACTCATCCAGAGAAACAGGCTCGGGACGCCGCCGCAATGACCCCTTTTACTAGTGGAAGTCGCACCCGAGCCGAATGCCCCGTCTGTGATCTGGCTCTCAATCCCCAGGTCAGCGCGGTGATTGATGCGTGTACATCAAGAGATCGGGGCTACGAACCCGCCTAGTAGAGGACCAAGGTCCTGTGGGCCGCCTCACGGATACGAGGCCTCGATGTCACGCACAGCGCAGGGCCCCTTACGGCTTTGGGGCCTCGAATGTGACCGGCGCCTCGAAAGCCGCCCGCCGCGTCGCCCGGCGCAGCGCCTTCAGCACGGCGGGCCCGAGCGTCAGGCTCAGCAGGACTGTGACGACGGCCCGCGGCAGGTCCCAGCCGAGCGAGGTGGCCAGGCAGTACGCGATGAAGCGGCCGAGGTTCTCCGCGAGGGGGTCGCCCGGCTGGAAGGAGACGCCGGTGGCCATCCCGCCCAGATAGGGCCAGCCCTGAAGGTTCATGGCCGTGCCGTACAGGACGGCGGAGACCGCCCCATAGGCCGCGAGCAGCCACAGCTCGCGGCGCCCCCGCAGAGTGTCGGCCCCCGGCAGCAGCCCCGCCCCCATGCACACCCAGCCCATCGACAGCATCTGGAACGGCATCCACGGCCCGACGCCCCCGGTGAGCAGCGCCGACGCGAACATCGACACCGCCCCGAGCACGAATCCGAAGCCGGGTCCGAGCACCCGCCCGCTCAGCACCATCAGGAAGAACATCGGCTCGATGCCCGCCGTGCCCGCGCCCAGCGGCCGCAGAGCGGCGCCCGCGGCGGCCAGCACCCCGAGCATGGCGATCGCCTTCGCGTCCAGGCCGACGTCCGCGATGGTCGCCACGACCACGGCGAGCAGCAGCGGCAGCAGCGCCGCGAACAGCCACGGCGCGTCCTGGGCGTGCGCGGCGAACCCCGAACCCCTGCTCGACAGCAGCGGCCACCCGAAGGCGACCGCACCCACCGCGCTGACCAGCGCGAGCGCGGCGACCGAGCGGGGCCCCAGGCGAAGGGGGCGGGCCCGCCGGGCGGTGCCCGCCGCGCGCTCACCGGCGGTGTTCACGACGCTCCCTCCGCCGCGCCGAGCGCCTCGCGCACCTGCGCCACCGTCAGCCACTCCCGCGGCGCCAGGATCTTCGTGACCTGCGGCGCGAAGGCCGGTGACGACACCACGACCTGCGGGGTCGGGCCGTCCGCGACGACCTCGCCGTCCGCGAGGATCACCACCCGGTCAGCGATCTCGGCGGCCAGCTCCACGTCATGCGTGGCCAGCACGATCGCGTGCCCCTCGGCGGCCAGGCCCCGCAGGATGGTGACCAGGCGGGCCTTGGCCGCGTAGTCCAGGCCGCGGGTCGGCTCGTCGAGGAGGAGCAGCGGCGGGCGCGCGGCCAGCACGATCGCCAGGACCAGCGCCAGGCGCTGGCCCTCGGAGAGGTCCCGGGGATGCGTGTCGTCCGCGATGCCGGGCAGCAGTTCGCTCACCAGCGCCCGGCACGTCCCGGGCCCGGCGCCCGCGTCCCGGTCGGCGGTGGCGCACTCGGCGGCCACGGTGTCCGCGTACAGCAGGTCGCGCGGTTCCTGCGGGACCAGGCCGACGTGCCGGATCAGTTCGCGGGGGGCCGTGCGGTGGGGGACGGCGCCGCCGACGCGGACGCTGCCCGACGCGGGTGCGAGGAGGCCGACCAGCGTGGACAGCAGTGTGGACTTGCCGGCGCCGTTGCGGCCCATCAGGGCGACGGTCTCGCCGGGGGTGACGGTGAGGTCGACGCGGCGCAGCGCCTCGACCCGGCCGCGCCGCACGGCCAGCCGTTCGACGACCGCCGCGGGCGGCTGGTGGGTCCCGGGTGCCCGGTCGGGCGTACGTCCCTTGCGCAGCCGGGGCCGGCGGGCGGGGGCCGCCCGCTCCACGGCGCGTACGGCCATCGCCTCCTGGCGCGGTTCCGTCCCGGCGAGCCGGTCCCGCAGCGCACCCGCCCTGCGCCGCGCGTCCCGCACGGTCAGCGGCAGCGGCGACCAGCCCGCGAGCCGGCCGAGCGCGACGACCGGGGGATATACGGGGGAGCGGGCCATCAGCGCGGCCGGGTCGCCGAGCACCGGTGGCTCGCCCGGCGCGGCGAGCAGCAGTACCTGATCCGCGTACTGCACGACCCGCTCAAGGCGGTGCTCGGCCATCAGGACGGTCGTGCCGAGGTCGTGGACGAGCCGCTGGAGCACGGCGAGGACCTCTTCGGCGGCGGCCGGGTCGAGTGCGGAGGTCGGCTCGTCGAGGATGAGGACTTGAGGGTGCGGGGTGAGGACCGAGCCGATGGCGAGGCGCTGGCGCTGCCCTCCGGAGAGCGTGGCGATGGGCCGGTCGCGCAGCTCGGCCAGGCCGAGCAGGTCCAAGGTCTCCTCGACCCGCCTGCGCATCACGCCGGGGGCGAGGCCGAGCGATTCCATGCCGTAGGCCAGCTCGTCCTCGACCGTGTCCGTCACGAAGTGCGCGAGCGGGTCCTGGCCCACGGTCCCGACGACATCGGCGAGTTCCCGGGGCTTGTGCGTACGGGTGTCGCGGCCCGCCACGGTGACGCGGCCGCGCAGGGTGCCCCCGGTGAAGTGCGGCACGAGCCCGCTGACCGTGCCGAGCAGCGTCGACTTGCCGACCCCCGACGGCCCGACGAGCAGCACCAGCTCACCCTCGGGCACGGTGAGGTCGACCCCTTGCACGGTGGGCGAGGCGCTCCCCTCGTACGTCACCGAGACGTCCTCGAAGCGGATCATGAGGTCTCCTCGGGAGGAACGGGCGCCGAGTCCTCGGCGGGCGTTCGGGTGGCGGATGGCGGGGACTCGGGCGCGGGCGCGGGCCTGGGTAGGGGGGACTGGTCGCCCGTGGGGGCGGGGGACACGAAGGCCGGGAGCAGGCCGAGCAGCGCCGCCGCCGCGGGCCACAGCGGCAGGGTCGGGGCCACCAGCGGTACGACGCCCGGGTGCAGCGCCTCCATGTCGTACGACGCGGACCAGATCGTCAGGCCCGCGACCGCCACGCCCGACCCGGCGACCAGCCAGGCGCGCACGCCCCACGCGTCGGGGCGGTAGCGGGTGCGCACGGCGCGGCGCCCGCCGAGCCGCAGCCCCGCCAGCGCGGCCAGCAGCCCGGCGCCGAGAAGAGGCAGCCCGTAGGCGGCACCCTGCGCGGTCAGCAGTCCGTACGCGCCCACGCAGACGCCCATCAGCCCGCCCAGCGTCAGCACGGCGGTGAGCCTGCGCACGCCCGCGGGCACGGCGGCGCTGCGCCCGAAGCCGCGCGCGTCCATCGCGGCGGCCAGCGCGACCGACCGCTCAAGGGCACCTTCCAGGACCGGCAGGCCGACCTGGAGCAGCCCGCGCACTCCGCTGTCCGGCCGCCCGCGCAGCCGCCGCGCGGCCCGCAGCCGCCCCACGTCCCCGATGAGGTTCGGCGCGAAGGTCATCGCCACGACGACGGCGACCCCCACCTCGTACAGCGCGCCCGGCAGCGACTTGAGCAGCCGGGACGGGCTGGCCAGCGCGTTCGCCGCGCCGATGCAGATCAGCAGGCCCGCGAGCCTGATCCCGTCGTAGAGCGCGAAGACCATGCCCTCCGCCGTGACCCGCCCGCCGATCCGCACGCCCTTGGCCCAGTCGGGCAGCGGCACCTCGGGCAGCGTCACGAGGACGTGCGTACCCGGGATCGGCGAGCCGAGGACGATCGCGAAGACCAGCCGGATGCCGATGACGACAAGACCCAGCTTCACGAACGCGCCGTACGACTTCGCCCAGGGGGCCGAGGTCCGCCGGGCCGCCACGACATAACCGGCGACGCCGATCAGCAGTCCGATCAGCAGCGGGTTGGTCGTCCGGGACGCCGCGGTGCCGAGCCCGATGGCCCATACCCACCAGGCGCCCGGGTGCAGGGCGTTGCTCCGGTGCGCCGCGGGGGCGAGGCGGCGCCGCAGGAGGCCACGCGTGCCGCTGCCGTGGTTCGTCATCGTGCTGTCCGTGTCCGGGGGGCCGCGTCAGCCGCGGCGGCGCCGGGCCTGCCAGAAGGCGGCTCCGCCGAGCAGCGCGACGGCGACGGCGCCCGCGATCAGGCCGACGGAGGGCCCGCGGTCCTCGCCCTTGTCCCCGCCCGCTTTCGGCTGCCCCTCGGTCTTCAGGGTGTCGTTGGATACCTGCTCACCGCAGCCCGACCTCGGATAGCCGTCGATGGCGCACAGCAGCGCCTTGCTGTCGTAGCGCAGCGGCTTCGCGACGGAGGCGAGCGCGTCCGCGCTGGTGGCGTCCTCGGCGACCCGGGCGCAGGCCGTCCGCGGCGCGGGCGGGTTGTCGTCGTGCGGCGCGTCCCGCGGCAGCCCGAAGTCGATGACGAGGGCGACCCGCTTGCGGCCGTCCTCGGCGGGGGTGCGCCGGCAGATCTCCTTGAAGTCCGCGGGGCCGCGCGGCTTGGCGGCGTCCTTCGAGTCCTCGGAGACCGAGAAGCGGAACCCCTGCACATCGCCGTCGTCGGGCCGTGCGGTGCCGGGTCCCTGACTGGCGTACGTCCAGGTGCCGCCGTCCCGGTCCCAGAACGACCAGTAGCGGTAGCCGGCGGCCTGGGAGGGCGCGGCGGCGAGGACGCCGAGCAGGGCGGCGACGAACGCCACGACCGCCAGGCGCCCGCGCCACACGCGCCGGGGCGCCAGACCCGTCCGGCCGCGCGTCACAGCTGCTGCTTCTTGCGGTTGGCGCTGTAGAGGAAGCCGATGCCGATGCCGGCGACCATGCCGACGCCGATGATCCACCAGACGCTGATGCCCTTGTTCTCGTCCTTCTTCTCGTCCGAGTCGGCGGCCGAGGAGGAGTCGGACGCGGTCTGCGCGGGCGGGCCCTGGGCGCCGAGCTGCTCGACGAGGTCGGCGCCGCCGAAGTCGCGGGGGTCCATGCCCGCGGCGTGGGCGGCGAGGATCAGCTGGGCGTAGGCGGCGGGACCCGACTCCTTCGCCCACTTCGCGGAGTTCTCCGCGAGCCACTTGGCGGACTTCTCGGCCTGGTCGCGCTGCCCGGCGGCGGCCAGCGCGAGCACGGCGTCGGCGGTGTTGCCGAGGTCCGGCTGGTCCTTGGCGCCCGGCATCGCGGACATCAGGTGGCCGTCGTTGTCGCCGAGGACGTCCAGGAGGTAGCCCGTGCCGTTGCTCGCGGCCTGCGAGGCGGTGTCCGGCTTCGCGCACTTGGGGGCGGAGTCGTCGGTCTTCTTGGCGGGGGCCACGACCAGGCCCTTGCCGAGGCTGCCGAGGACGCCGGCCGCGGTGGCGTCCGCGTTCGGGCTGAGCTTCTTGGACTTGGCGTCGGCGAGGCCGAAGGCGCCGCCGCCCTTGCCGCAGTCCATGGCGAGCTTCGGCAGCGCGTCGTAGGCGGACTTGCCGTCCCGCGACTTCACGCTCGCGGGGTTCTCGCCCGCGGCGACGAGCGCGCCGACCACGATGCCGGTGGAGTTGGCGTCGGTGGGCAGGCCCGGGTTGTAGCCCCAGCCGCCGTCCTTGTTCTGGACGGACTTCAGCCAGGCCACGCTCTTGTCGACCGTCTTGCCGAGGCTCTTGTCCTCGCCGCCGAGCGCGGCGAGGGCCTGCACGGCGGCGGCGGTGGAGTTGCTGTCGACCATCGTCTTGGAGTCGCAGGGCTTGCCCGCGTCGGCGCGGTAGGCCGCGAAGCCGCCGCTCGCGCACTGCTGCCCGGTCAGCCAGGCCACGGCCTTGTCCGCGGGCTTCACACCCGCGGTGTCCTGGGCGAGCAGGGCGTACGACTGCCGGAAGACGCCGTCGAACTTGGGGTCGGACTTGCCGTACAGGCCCGAGGGGAGCGCTTTCGAGGGCGACGGCGAGGCGTCGTCCGCGAAGGCGGCCGGTGCGGCGGCCGTACCGAACACGGCGACGGCGGCCAGGACCGCTGCGCTGCGGCGAACGTTCATGATGCGGCGGGTTGCCTCTCCCTGCGGGGAGCTGGGCGGCACGGACCGTGCGCGCGGGCACGGCTTCCGGGCGGCTCCGGCTCCGTATACCTCGACGGTGCCGCTCATCGGGGGCCCCGATGAAGCGAGCCGGTCACGCTCCGCGCCGGGCATTCCGGCTCACCGCTGGACGCGGTGCACGGAATGGGGCCTCCCCTGCTCGAGCGAAGCCGAGAGCTTGGGGAAGGGTCAGTGCCGGATTCGCACCGGCTTCCCCCTGCGCGGGCGTGAGGACGACCCGGCCACTCTACCGGCCCCCCTCACACCGCCACGTACGTCACCGGATCACTGCCCGGCACCGCCTCCGCCCGCCCCAGCTTCACCAGGCGCCGCACATGGGCCTCCGCCTCCGAGACCGCGATGGTGCGTGAGCCGTAGGGGATCTCGGCCCAGGGGCGGTTCCACTCCATGCGCTCGGCGAGCCGCCACGGGGTGAGGGGTTCGGCGAGGAGGGTGCGGAGGCCGGTCAGGCGTTCCTCGTGGTGGGCCAGGAGTTCGCGGACGCGGGCGGGGGCGTCGGTGAACGCGCGCTGGTGGGCGGGCAGCACCTCGGCCGGGGCCAGGCGCCCGACGCGCTCCAGGGAGTCGAGATAGTCGCCGAGGGGGTCGGTGACCGTGTCGTCCTCGGGATCCTCGTACAGGCCGATGTGCGGGGTGATGCCGGGCAGGAGGTGGTCGCCGGAGAAGAGGCGGCCGTTGCCCCGCAGCCCCGCCGGGTGGTCCTCCTCCAGGTGCAGGCAGACGTGGCCGGGAGTGTGGCCGGGCGTCCAGATCGCGCGCAGGCGGCGGCCCGGCAGGCCGAGGAGTCCGCCCGGGGTGATCGCGCGGTCGGGCAGGGCCGGGTCGAGGCCGGGCAGCTTGCGGGGAAGGCCCTCGTCCCTGGCGCGGACCAGCGGGGCGACGTGCTCGGCGGGGGCGCCCGCGGCGGTGAGCTTCGCGGCCAGGTAGCCGTACCAGCGCGCGGGGGGCTGGGCGCGGGTGCGGCGCACCACGGCGGCGTCCGCCTCGTGCATCGCGAGCCACGCCCCGGACGCCTCGCGGACCTTCGCGGACAGGCCGTGGTGGTCGGGGTGGTGGTGGGTGATGACCACGCCGTGCACGTCCTCGACCGCGACGCCGCACGTGGCGAGCCCGGCGGTCAGCGTGGACCAGGACGCCGGGTCGTCCCAGCCGGTGTCGACGAGGACGGGCCCGGCGTCGGTGTCCAGGAGGTGGACGAGCGTGAAGCCGAGGGGGTTGTCGGGGATCGGGACCTTGATGCTCCAGACGCCCCCGCCGTGCTCGATCACCGGCGGTTCGGTCAGCTGCGGGGTCATGGAGGCCTCGTCTCTTGTCGCCGGGTGCCGCCACTATAACTAGAACTAGTTTCAATAGCCGCCCAAGTCCACTGACCCGGTGGCGAGTTGTCCGCCCCGCCCGTGGACTCCATCAACTAGAACTGGTATCAGTTCTGAAGCAGTGTCAGGCAGGGTCGGGCAGGGTCGGGAAGCGCCCCGCGGGAGGCAGTCAGCCATGACGGAGCTTGTGGAACACGGACAGCTGTTCATCGGCGGGGAGTTGGTGGACCCGCTGGGCAAGGACGTCATCGACGTCGTCTCCCCGCACACCGGGCAGGTCTTCGCCCGCGTGCCGCACGCGGCCCCTGCCGATGTGGACCGCGCCGTCGCCACCGCGCGCAAGGCGTTCGACGAGGGCCCCTGGCCCCGGATGACGCTGGACGAGCGGATCGAGGTCGTCACCAGGATCAAGGACGGCTTCGCGGTACGCCACGAGGAGATCGCCCGCGTCATCAGCTCCGAGAACGGCACCCCGTACACCTCCGGCGTGCTGGTGCAGGCCCTCGCCGCGATGATGGTCTGGGACGCGGCGCTCACGGTCGCCCGCGACTTCTGCTACGAGGAGAGCCGCGAGGGAATCCTCGGGAAACTCCTCGTCCGCCGCGAGCCGATGGGCGTCGTCGCGGCCGTCGTCCCCTGGAACGTCCCGCAGTTCACCGCCGCCGCCAAACTCGCCCCCGCGCTGCTCGCCGGCTGCCCGGTCGTCCTGAAGACCTCGCCCGAGGCGCCGCTCGACGCCTACGTCCTCGCGGAGATCGCCGCGGAGGCGGGCCTCCCGGAGGGCGTGCTCTCGATCATCTCCGCCGACCGCGAGGTCAGCGAGTACCTGGTCGGCCACCCCGGTGTCGACAAGGTCTCCTTCACCGGATCCGTCGCCGCGGGCAAGCGCGTCATGGAGGTCGCGGCCCGCAACCTCACCCGCGTCACCCTGGAGCTGGGCGGCAAGTCCGCCGCGGTGATCCTGCCCGACGCCGACGCGGCGAGCGCGGTCGCCGGGATCGTGCCGTTCGCCTGGATGATCAACGGTCAGGCGTGCGTGGCCCAGACCCGCATCCTCGTGCCGCGCACCCGTTACGACGAGTTCGCCGAGGCCTTCTCCGCTGCGGCCCGCGCGCTGAAGATCGGCGACCCCCTCGACCCCGCCACCGAACTCGGCCCGCTCGTCGCGAAGCGCCAGCAGCAGCGCTCCCTCGACTACATCCGCATCGGCCAGGAGGAGGGCGCCAAGATCCTCGCGGGCGGCGGCCGCCCGCCCGGACTCGACCAGGGCTGGTACGTCGAGCCGACCCTCCTCGGCGGCGTCGACAACGCGATGCGCGTCGCCCGCGAGGAGATCTTCGGGCCCGTCGTCTGCCTGCTGCCGTACGGCGACGAGAGCGAGGCGGTGAACATCGCCAACGACTCCGACTACGGACTCAGCGGCAGCGTCTGGACCGCCGACGTCGAGCGAGGCATCGACATCGCGCGCCGCGTGCGCACGGGAACGTACTCCGTGAACACCTTCAGCCTCGACATGCTCGGGCCCTTCGGCGGCTACAAGAACTCGGGCATGGGGCGGGAGTTCGGGCCCGAGGGGTACGGCGAGTACTTCGAGCACAAGATGATCCACCTGCCCGCCGGCTATGAGGGGAGCGGTGCCTGATGGGCGACCGCTGGCACGTCGAGGTCGACCGGTCGGTCTGCATCGGCTCGGGAATGTGCGCGGTCACCGCACCCGGCGGGTTCACTCTGGACGCCGCCCGGCAGTCCCACCCCACCACCCCCGAGGGCGACGCCGACGAACAGGTCCTGGAGGCCGCCGAGGGCTGCCCGGTCGAGGCGATCACCATCACGCTCGCCGACAGCGGGGAGGTCGTCTTCCCACCGGAGGACTGACCCGGGAGGGATGCCCCAGGAGGACTGACCCGGCGCCCGCGAGGGCTATCCGCGAGGCTCGGCCGTCAGGTCGATGAGGCGGCACACCGTCTCGATGTCGATCTTCACCTGGGCGATCGAGGCCCGCCCCGAGAGCCAGGTGATCAGCGCCGAGTGCCAGGTGTGCTCGATGACCCGCACCGCGGAGAGCTGGCGCGCGCTCGGCGGCTGCTCCAGGCCCATCGCGTCCAGGATGATCGCCGTCGTCAGACGCGAGACCGTGTCGACCTCGGGGCTCACCGAGCGGTCGGCG
The DNA here is from genome assembly GCF_000717945.1 of Streptomyces sp. NRRL S-920. Lineage (NCBI taxonomy): Bacteria > Bacillati > Actinomycetota > Actinomycetes > Kitasatosporales > Streptomycetaceae > Streptomyces > Streptomyces sp. NRRL S-920. The sequence goes on along the minus strand of NZ_JODF01000004.1, from coordinate 108,723 downwards.
AAGGTCAGGGCCCGCACCATCGCGTCCGCCAGGTGCGGCTCGCGCTGGAGGGCACGGAAGGCCCGCATCAGCGTCTCGGCGACCCGCTCGGCGGCCGTCTCACCGGCCGGGGGGCGCTTGCGGATCGTCGTATGCATGTGCTGGAGCTGGTCCTGCATGGTCGCGACCAGCAGATGGACCTTGGAGGGGAAGTAGCGGTAGAGGGTGCCGAGGGCCACGCCCGCCGCCTCGGCGACCTCGCGCATCTGCACCGCGTCGAAACCGCCCCGGCTGGCCAGTTGCGCGCTGGCGTGCAGGATGCGGCGGCGGCGCGCCTCCTGACGCTCGGTGAGGGCCGGCGTCGCAGGGCTCGCCGCCTTGGCTTCCGCTGTCATGTAGATGCCCCTCCGAAACGCCTCGCGCGATCGCACAGCATGGCAGGGAGGCCGTCGTGGCGCGAATCACCTGATCCGGGCCCTACACCTCGCCTACCTGCCGGTAGATTCAAAGCTCGTCCAGCGATCAAGTCTGTAACTTGTTCTAGATTACCGTCCCGGCGTAACCTCGCGGACAACTGCACGGAGAAGGGGGCCGAGAGTGACCGCTGAGGCCATGGAGGCGGGCCCCCGGAAGGGCGCCGACGCCGACGGCGACCGACCGTTGCGCATCGCCCTCCTGACGTACAAGGGGAACCCGTTCTGCGGGGGACAGGGCGTCTACGTCCGTCATCTCTCGCGCGAGCTGGCCCGGCTCGGCCACAGCGTCGAGGTGATCGGCGCCCAGCCCTACCCCGTACTCGACGAGGGCGAGGGCCTGGAGGGCCTCAGGCTCACCGAGCTGCCGAGCCTGGACCTCTACCGCTCGCCGGACCCCTTCCGCACGCCCGGCCGAGACGAGTACCGGGACTGGGTCGACGCCCTCGAAGTGGCGACCATGTGGACCGGCGGCTTCCCCGAGCCCGCCACGTTCAGCCTGCGCGCCCGGCGCCATCTGCGGGCGCGGCGCGGCGAGTTCGACGTCATCCACGACAACCAGACGCTCGGGTACGGCCTGTTGGGCGACCTCGGCGCCCCCCTGGTCACCACGATCCACCACCCCATCACCGTCGACCGGCGCCTGGAGCTGGACGCCGCGCCCGACTTCAAGCGCCGCATGTCCGTCCGCCGCTGGTACGCGTTCACGCGCATGCAAAAGCGCGTGGCGCGCCGCCTCCCGTCGGTCCTGACCGTCTCCGGCACATCCCGCCAGGAGATCATCGACCACCTCGGGGTGCGCGAGGACCGTATCGACGTCGTCCACATCGGCGCCGACACCGGCCTCTTCTCGCCGGACCCCGCCGTGCCCGAGGTGCCGGGCCGGATCGTGACGACGTCCAGCGCCGACGTACCGCTCAAGGGCCTGGTCCACCTCGTCGAGGCGCTGGCCAAGGTGCGCACCGAGTACCCGGGCGCCCATCTCGTCGTCGTCGGCAAGCGCGCCGAGGACGGGCCCGTCGCGCAGGCCATCGAGCGCTACGGCCTCGAAGGCTCCGTCGAGTTCGTCAAGGGCATCACCGACGCCGAGCTGGTCGACCTCGTCCGCTCGGCGCAGATCGCCTGCGTCCCCTCGCTGTACGAAGGGTTCTCCCTGCCCGCCGCGGAGGCGATGGCCACCGGCACGCCGCTCCTCGCCACCACCGGCGGAGCCATCCCGGAGGTCGCGGGCCCCGACGGCGAGACCTGCCTCGCGGTGCCCCCGGGCGACGCGGGCGCGCTGGCGCTCGGCCTCAAGCGGCTGCTCGGCGACCGCGAGCTGCGGGCCCGCCTCGGCCACGCCGGCCGTGAGCGGGTGCTGAGGAAGTTCACCTGGGCGCAGGCCGCCAAGGGAACCGCGGAACGCTACCGCGAGGCCATGAGCCGCCCCGCCGCCACGAACCCCGGCCGCCCCGCGGCCACTCCGACGTACTCCGGGAGCCCTCGCTGATGCTGACCGTCGACTTCACCCGCTTCCCGCTCGCCGCGGGCGACCGCGTCCTCGATCTGGGGTGCGGCGCGGGCCGGCACGCCTTCGAGTGCTACCGGCGCGGCGCTCAGGTGGTGGCCCTCGACCAGAACGGCGAGGAGATCCGCGAGGTCGCCAAGTGGTTCGCCGCGATGAAGGAGGCGGGCGAGGCACCGGCGGGGGCGACGGCCACCGCCATGGAGGGCGACGCGCTCAACCTGCCCTTCCCCGACGAGTCGTTCGACGTCGTGATCATCTCCGAGGTCATGGAGCACATCCCCGACGACAAGGGCGTCCTCGCCGAGATGGTGCGGGTACTCAAGCCGGGCGGGCGCATCGCGGTGACCGTCCCGCGCTACGGCCCGGAGAAGGTCTGCTGGGCCCTCTCCGACGCCTACCACGAGGTCGAGGGCGGCCACATCCGCATCTACAAGGCCGACGAACTCCTCGCCAGGATGCGGGAGTCGGGCCTCAAGCCGTACGGCACGCACCACGCCCACGCGCTGCACGCCCCGTACTGGTGGCTGAAGTGCGCCTTCGGCGTCGACAACGACAAGGCGCTGCCGGTGCGCGCTTACCACAAGCTCCTCGTCTGGGACATCATGAAGAAGCCGCTGGCGACCCGGCTCGCCGAGCAGCTGCTCAACCCCGTCGTCGGCAAGAGCTTCGTGGCGTACGCGACCAAGCCGCACCTCCCCAAGGCCGCGGCCGGTGCCGACGCCGCCGCGGTGGCCGCCAAGTGACGAGCCCGGAGCGTACCGAACACCTCGTCCTGCCCGGCGTCCTGACGGCCGATCAGGCGACGGCGACCGTACGGGGCATCCTCGCCGTCCAGCGCGAGGACGGCGCCATCCCGTGGTTCCGCGGCCACCACCTCGACCCGTGGGACCACACCGAGGCCGCCATGGCCCTGGACGCGGCGGGCGAGCACGCGGCCGCCGAGCGCGCCTACGACTGGCTGGCCCGCCACCAGAACCCGGACGGCTCCTGGTACGCGGCGTACGCCGACGGCGACCCGCACGACGTCACCGACCACGGCCGCGAGACCAACTTCTGCGCCTATATCGCGGTCGGCGTCTGGCACCACTACCTCGCGACCGGCGACGAGGCGTTCCTCGACCGCATGTGGCCCGTCGTGGTCGCCGCCGTCGAGTTCGTCCTCGGGCTCCAGCAGCCCGGCGGGCAGATCGGCTGGAAGCGCGAGCCCGACGGCACGCCCGTCGCCGACGCGCTGCTCACCGGCTCCTCCTCGATCCATCAGGCGCTGCGCTGCGCCCTGGCCATCGCCGAGCAGCGCGAGGAGCCGCAGCCCGACTGGGAGTTGGCGGCCGGCGCCCTCGCCCACGCGATCCGCCGCCACCCCGAGCGCTTCCTCGACAAGAGCCGCTACTCCATGGACTGGTACTACCCGGTCCTGGGCGGCGCGCTGACCGGCGAGGAGGCCAAGGCCCGTGTGGAGGAGGGCTGGGAGCGCTTCGTGGTGCCGGACCTCGGCGTGCGCTGTGTCGATCCGAACCCCTGGGTCACCGGAGGGGAGAGCGCCGAACTCGCCCTTGCCCTGTGGGTGTTGGGCGAGTCGGACCACGCCCTGAAGATCCTCCAGTCCATCCAGCACCTGCGCGACCCGAAGAGCGGCCTGTACTGGACGGGTTACGTCTTCGACGACAAGGCGATCTGGCCCGAGGAGCTGACCACCTGGACGGCGGGGTCGCTGCTGCTGGCCGTGGCGGCGCTCGGCGGCGATGAGGCGACCTGCGCGGTTTTCTCCGGCGAGCGGCTGCCGGGAGGGCTCGACCCGGAGTGCTGCGGCTGACCTCCGCCGGGGTGCGGGTCGACCTGCGGGTCGGATTGGGCTGGGCGCGCAGTTCCCCGCGCCCCTTCGGGGCGCTTCCCCTCGGGGCGCTTCCTTTGGGGCGCTTCTCAGTAGCGGCGTAGGCGGCCCGCGATCGCGTGGCCTACCAAGAGGTAGACGACCGCCGCGAGGCCGTAGCCCGCCACGACCCTGGCCCACTTCTCGTCGAAGGTGAACAGGTCGTGCGACCAGCCGGCCAGCCACCGGGCCACGTCGTGGATGAACTGGACGAGGTCGTTGGCGCGGTTCGCGTCCAGCAGGTACATCAGGATCCACAGGCCGAGTATGGCGGCCATGATGTCGGCGACGAGCGCGATGACCCGTGCCGCGGTGCTGCCGTGGGAGTGCCGCGTGGGAGACATGGCGGCCGGGTACCGGGGAGCGCCCTGTTCGAAACCCGTTCGGGTCCGCCCCGCTGGCGGCACCGCGCGCCGGGGGTGAGGCTGCCCGGAGGACCGCTCATCTCTGGAGGCCGCTGCCGTGCCAAGCTCCGTACCCGTCCGCCGTGCCGGAGTCTCCCTCGCCCTGTGCTGCACCCTGCTCGTCGGCGGGACGGCCTGCGGCAGTGACGACAGGGAGACCAAGGCCGCCGCGCCCTCGGCGAGCAGCAGCGCCGAGAAGCAGAAGTTCGCCAAGACCAGGTTCGTCGCCAACGCGGGCCTCGCCGCCGGGGCGACGTATCAGTGGATCGTGAAGCCGTTCCGCGCGGGCAAGTTCAAGAAGGGCGCGAACGGCCGGACCCTCGCCCTCGTCAAGGCGGGCCTCGCGGGAGCGTTCACGTACAACAGGCTGAAGGCGGCGACGAAGAACGCGCAGGGCGACCCGGCTCTCGCCAAGGCGGTGGCCCCGCTCACCGCAGGCATCGACGCCCTGAAGGACCTGCCGTCCAAGCTCCGCAAGGGCGAATCGACGGATTCGATCGTCAACTCCTTCGACGGCGTCATCAACTCCGTGAAGGACGCGGGCAAGGGCGCGGGCGCGGAGGTCAAGGACAAGGTGCCGTCGGCCGGGGAGCTGCGCAAGGGGTAGGTATTTCCTAGGAGTTGAGGTCGGCCAGGACGCGGAGGGTGTGCGGGTCCGGTGCCAGTACCAGGAGGTCCGTGACCGGGCCCGCGCGCCACAGCTCAAGGCGCTCCGCGATCCGTTCGCGGGGTCCCACCAGGGAGATCTCGTCCGCGAAGGCGTCGGGGACGGCACGCAGGGCTTCCTCCCTGCGCCCCGCGAGGAACAACTCCTGGACGCGCCGGGCCTCCTCCTCGTATCCCATGCGGGCCATCAGGTCGGCGTGGAAGTTGCGGGTGGAGTGCCCCATGCCGCCGATGTAGAAGCCGAGCATGGCCTTGACGGGCAGCAGGCCCTCGGCGACGTCGTCGCAGACCTTCGCCCGGGCCATCGGGGCGATCGTGAAGCCTTCCCGCAGGTCGCTCAGCGAGGCCTCGTACGCATCCGTGCGCGTCGGCGACCAGTACAGCGGCAGCCAGCCGTCCGCGAGCCGGGCCGTCTGCGCGATGTTCTTGGGCCCCTCCGCGCCGAGCAGGACGGGCAGGTCGGCCCGGAGCGGATGGGTGATCGACTTGAGCGCCTTGCCGAGGCCGGTGCCGTCCGCGCCGCGATAGGGGTGGGTGTGGAAGCGGCCGTCCAGCTCCACCGGGCCCTCGCGGCGCAGCACTTGCCGGATCACCTCGACGTACTCCCGCGTGGCGGTCAGCGGCGACTTCGGGAACGGCCGCCCGTACCAGCCCTCCACCACCTGCGGTCCGGACAGCCCGAGGCCGAGCATCATCCGGCCGCCCGACAGATGGTCGAGCGTGAGGGCGTGCATGGCCGTGGTGACCGGGGAGCGCGCCGCCATCTGCGCGACGGCCGTGCCGAGCCGGATCCGCGAGGTCCGGGCCGCGATCCAGGTCAGCGGGGTGAAGGCGTCCGAGCCCCAGGCCTCGGCCGTCCACACCGAGTCGTAGCCGAGCCGCTCGGCCTCCTGGGCGAGGGCGACGTGCCCGGGGTCGGGGCCGCGTCCCCAGTAGCCGAGTGCGAGCCCGAGCCGCATACGTCCTCCCGTCCCAGGAGTACCTGACGGTACGTCAGCTGAATGCCGGGACTGTACGACAACGGCCCCCCGCCCGGAAGGGCGAGGGGCCGCGAGGTGCCTGTGGGGTCAGCCGCGCTGGATCCCCGTGGTGTCCTGGAGGACGCCGCGACGGCCGTCCTGCGTCTGGGCCACCAGACCCTGGCCGCGCTGCTCGACGGCCAGGTACCAGGTACCGGGCGCCAGTTCGGCGATCGGCGTCGGCGAGCCGTCCTCCGCGTACAGCGGACGCGGCACCGGCACGGCGAACCAGAACGGCGAGAAGTCGCCGGACGCCTGCGGCTGCGCGGGCGGCGGGGTCTGCCCGCCCTGCGGCTGCGGCTGGCCGCCGAAGGACTGCCCCTGCGGCTGGCCGGGCTGGCCGGGCTGGCCGTAGGGAGCACCCGGCTGCGGCTGGCCCGCTCCGGCGCCCGGGTAGCCGTAGCCACCCTGCGGCTGACCGCCGTAGGGCTGCGGGGCGGCCGGACGCGGGGCGCCCATGAGCGGGGCCTTCAGGGCCGGGACGAGCTGCGTGGCGACCGCGCCGGCGGCGAGCACCAGGGCGCCGATCAGGCCGAGGATGAGGCCGACACCGGCGTCGGGGGACTCGCTGTTGCCGAGGCCGGCACCGACGAGATCGATCAGGAAGCCGTACGACTGGTCGGTGTCGAAGATCGCGCCGAGCGAGCTGAGTGCGGAGGCGATGGTGAACGCCACACCGAGCTGGCCGAGGTCGAGACCCGCGACCTTGCGCTGCTGCGGCATCGCGCGGCCCACGACGATGAGCGCCGCACCGATGATGCCCAGCAGATACACGCTGATCAGCAGGTTGCCGTTTTCCCAGGCGTTGGGCAGCTTGTCACTGTCGCCGCCGTCGGGGTCCAGCGTATTGAGGAACGAGGCGATGAAGAGCAACACCGCTGCTCCGATCACCACGCCGTCGCCTCGAGTGAGGGAGCGGAAATTCACTTCAGGTCCTTCGTCAGTCGTCTCGTCAGTGGAGGCGTCGCTGTCGCCGTAGTCGCGTTCGTGTCGCGGTGCGCGAAGCGCGGGGGTGGCCCCTCATCGTAGGGAGGACAATATCGTCCGTACACAGGGGGTGTCTGCTCGGGATAAAGACGTGCACGTGTGAGTTCGAGGACGTGCACGCGCTAGCCCCGCAGGAATCCGCCGATTCCGTTGGAAATGCCCTGCGCCGCCTTCTGCCGCCACTCGCCGCTCTTCAGGAGCGCCGCGTCCTTCGCGTCCCGCATGTTGCCGCACTCGATGAACACCTTGGGGACGGTGGACAGATTGAGGCCGCCGAGGTCGCTGCGGGTGTCCAGGCCCGTGCCGCCGCCCACGTAGTTGGAGGGGGCGCTGCCGGTCGCGCTCACGAAGGCTCCCGCGATGCGCTCGCCCAACTCCTTGGAGGGGCCGACGATCGCGGAGGTGTCCGCCGCGCCGCCCTTCACCTTCGCGGGCAGGATCACGTGGTAGCCGCGGTTGCCCGCGCCCGAGCCGTCCGCGTGGATGGAGACCACCGCGTCCGCGCGGGCTTCGTTGCCGATCCGGGCGCGCTCGTCGACGCACGGGCCCCAGGGCCGGTCGCCGTCCTGGGTGAACTTGACCGTGGCGCCCTGCTGGAGGAGCAGCGTGCGCAGCTTGCGGGCGACGTCCAGAGTGAACTTCGCCTCGGTGTAGCCGTCGTTGGTCGACGTGCCGGTGGTGTCGCACTCCTTGTGGTTCGTCCCGATGTCGACCTTGCGGTTGATCTCGGTGGCGTGCTGGAAGTTGCCCGGGTTGTGGCCGGGGTCGACGACGACGACCTTGCCCTTGAGGGGGCCGTCCGGGGCGGGGTCGGGGACCGACGGCTTCGTACTCGAATCGTTGTCGTCGCCCTTCCCGTCCCCGCCCTTCTTGTCGCCCTTGCCGTCCTTGTCGCCGTGTTTCCCCTCGCCCGATGCCGAGGGGGAGGACGGACCGGCCTCGGAGGGCGTGGTCCGTTCGGCGGACGCGCTCGGGGAGGACGGCAGGGATCTCGCCGCTTCGCCGCCGTCGGGGCCGCTGGTCGACTGATAGACGAGCCAGCCCGCCAGACAGGTCGGCACCAGCGCGGCCACCATCACCGTCAGCGGACGGCCGAGCCCGCGCTTGGGCGGCGGCTGGGAGGGATCGAATTCCGGACCTACGTACGACACGAGGGCGAGCCTATAGGCGAGGTCAGATCCCCGCTCCCGTTCGCCGCAGCACGCGCAGCGAGTCCGCCGCCGAGACCTCGGTGAACGCACCGGACGCCAGGGCCCTGAGATAGACGCGGTACGGCGCCTGGCCGGTCATGATGTCGACCGGGTCGGGGAACACGTCGTGGATGACGAGCAGCCCGCCCTCGGCGACGTGCGGCGCCCAGCCCTCGTAGTCGGCGGTGGCGTGTTCGTCCGTGTGGCCCCCGTCGATGAAGACCAGGCCGAGCGGCCCGCCCCACACCTTCGCCACCTGCGGCGAGCGGCCGACGACCGCGATCACGTGCTCCTCCAGGCCCGCGCGGTGCAGCGTGCGGCGGAAGGCGGGGAGCGTGTCCATCAGACCGACCTCGGGATCGACCGTTCGGGGGTCGTGGTACTCCCAGCCGGGCTGCTGCTCCTCGCTGCCGCGGTGGTGGTCGACGGTGATCGCGCTGACCCCGGCCCGCCGGGCCGCGTCGGCGAGCAGGATCGTGGAGCGCCCGCAGTAGGTGCCGACCTCCAGGAGCGGCAGGCCGAGCGCGGCGGCTTCCGTGGCCGCCGCGTACAGCGCGAGCCCCTCGCCGCGCGGCATGAAGCCCTCGGCGGCCTCGAACGCGGCGAGAATCTCCGGTCGGGGCTCGGTCTTGGGCTCGGCGGCCATGGGGTTCCTCCAGGTCGTACGCGGGTCGTAGGCGCGGGTCGTACGCGGGTTGTACGTGTGCGCGGCTATGGGCGCCCATGATGCACGCCACCCCCGCCACGGGAGTGACGGGGGTGGCGTGGGAGGTCAGGCCTCAGGCCGGTACGTCGCTGCCGTCCGGCGAGCCGGACAGGGCCAGGTCCACCTGGACCGGGCGCTCGTCGCCGTGGTGGGCCGCCGCCGAGGCGAGCGGGGCGTGGCCCGCCGCGGTGGCCGCGAGGACGTAGGAGCCGCCGGCCGGGACGGCGAGGGCGTAGCGGCCCTCGTCGTCGGTGAGGGCCGCGCCCGCCTGCTTGCCGCGATGGTCGATCAGTGTCACCTTCGCGCGGGCCAGCGGGGCGCCGTCCGCGCTGTGCACGCGGCCCCGGAAGGCCGCGAGGGCCCGGGTCGCGCGCTCCAGGTTGGCGTCCTCCTCGCTGCTGGCGCGCAGCTGCGTGGTGGTGGAGCGGCGCGCGGAGGGCAGCAGCAGGGCGAAGAGCAGGCCGATGGCGACCGCGCCCGTGGCGATCAGGAAGGAGACGCGGAAGCCGTGCATGGTCGGCACGGCGACGCCGCCGACGTGGTCCGCGGTGTTGGCGAGGACCATGCCGATCACCGCGGACGACACCGAGGTGCCGATGGAGCGCATCAGGGTGTTGAGGCCGTTGGCCGCGCCCGTCTCGGACGGGTCGACCGAGCCGATGATGAGCGCGGGCAGCGAGGAGTAGGCGAGGCCGATGCCCGCGCCGAGGACCACCGAGATCACGATGGTCTGCCAGGCGGCGCTCATCAGGCCGAGGCCCGCGCCGTAGCCGATCGCGATGATCAGCATGCCGAGGATGAGGGTGGTCTTCGGGCCGTACTTCGCCGAGAGCCGGGCGTAGACGGGCGCGGTGAACATCATCGTCAGGCCGAGCGGCATCACGCACAGACCCGCGACGACCATGGACTGGCCGAGGCCGTAACCGGTGGCGGCCGGCAGCTGGAGCAGCTGCGGCAGGACGAGCGAGACGGCGTAGAAGGCGACGCCGACCATGATCGAGGCGAGGTTGGTGAAGAGCACCGAGCGGCGGGCCGTGGTGCGCAGGTCCACCAGCGGCGCCTGCACGCGCAGCTCCATCACGCCCCACAGGACCAGCACGACGGCCGCGGCGGCGAACAGGCCGAGTGTGGTGCCCGAGGTCCAGCCCCAGTCGCTGCCCTTGGTGATCGGCAGCAGGAAGAGCACGAGCCCCGCGGAGAGGCCGATCGCGCCGAGCACGTCGAAGGTGCCCTGGGCGCGCATCGGGCTCTCCGGTACGAAGGCGACGGTGAGCGCCATCGCGAGGACGCCGAGGCCCGCCGCGCCGAAGAACAGGGCGTGCCAGTCGGCGTGTTGCGCGGTGAGCGCGGCGAGCGGCAGCGCGAGCCCGCCGCCGACGCCGATGGAGGAACTCATCAGTGCCATCGCGGAGCCGAGCTTCTCGCGGGGCAGCTGGTCGCGCATGAGGCCGATGCCGAGCGGGATGGCGCCCATGGCGAAGCCCTGGAGCGCGCGGCCCGCGATCATCACCAGGAGATTGTCGGTGAATCCGCAGATCAGCGATCCGACGACCATGACGGCGAGGCTGGCGAGCAGCATCCTGCGCTTGCCGAAGAGGTCACCGAGGCGGCCCATGATCGGCGTGGAGACGGCACCGGCGAGCAGGGTCGAGGTCATGACCCAGGTGGCGTTCGAGGGCGCGGTGTCCAGCAGGGCCGGCAGGTCCTTGATGACCGGCACGAGCAGGGTCTGCATCACCGCGACGACGATGCCGGAGAAGGCGAGTACGGGGACGACTCCGCGTATGCCGCGTGGATGGGTCGTCGTCATCGACATTGCGTGGGGCCTCCGGGGCGGAACTCGGGCTCGGCGGGAGCGCGGGTGGTCGGCAGGGGTACGTGTAGCTCGAACCGGTTTCCCGGGGCGACTATTCCGATGGATGTCGTACGAGGTGAAGCCTTGACCGTCTATTGACCCGCTCATCACTCCCGGGCGGCGCCCGCCGCCGAGGGCGCCCCGACTCGGCCGGTATCCGACCTACCGTCGGAGTGGAACACGTTCTACTCTGGCGCGGTCCCGGTCAGGTGCCACCGGCCCGGAGGGGCGAGGGGCGAGGGGTGAGGGGTGAGCGCGTCATGAAGAGCTATGTCGTCGGCGTCGGAATGACCAGGTTCGAGAAGCCCGAGACGCGGGAGTGGCAGTACTGGGACATGGCGAAGGAGGCGGGCGGCAAGGCCCTTGACGACGCCGGGATCGCGTACGACCAGGTCGAGCAGGTGCCCGTCGGCTACTGCTTCCAGGCCTCGACGGCCGGGCAGCGCGCCGTCTACGAACTGGGTCTGACCGGCGTCCCCGTCTACAACGTCAACAACAACTGCGCGACCGGCGCGACCGCGCTGATGATGGCGCGGCAGTTCGTCGAGGGCGGCCTGAGCGACTGCGTGCTGGCGCTCGGCTTCGAGAAGATGGCGCGCGGCTCGCTGGGGGGCGGTGGTGGGGGCGCGGGCGGTGGCACGGGTGACTTCGCGGTGTCTCCCGTGGCCCGCCACTACGGGATCATGGCCGCGCGGCACGGCTTCGAGACGACCCCGCCCACCGCGCAGATCTTCGGCAACGCGGCCCGCGAGCACATGGAGAGGTACGGCACGACCGAGGCGCAGCTCGCGGCGGTCGGCGCCAAGAACCACCGGCACTCGGTGAACAACCCGTACGCCCAGTTCCAGGACGCGTACACGGTCGACGAGATCCTCGCGGCCAGGACGGTCCACCGCCCGCTCACCAAGCTCCAGTGCTCCCCGACGTCGGACGGCTCGGCGGCGGCGGTCGTGGTCTCCGAGCGGTTCGTGGAGCGGCACGGCCTCGCGGAGCGGGCCGTGGAGATCGTGGCCCAGGCCATGACCACGGACACCGATGAGTCCTTCGCCTCCGGATCGTGCGTCGACGCGGTCGGCGTGCCGATGTCGCGGCAGGCGGCATGCCAGGTGTACGAGCGGTCGGGGCTCGGCATCGAGGACGTGGACGTCGTCGAGCTGCACGACTGCTTCTCCATCAACGAACTCCTGACGTACGAGGCGCTCGGCATGTGCGCGCCCGGCGAGTCCGGCAAGCTCGTCGAGAGCGGCGCGACGACGTACGGCGGCCGCTGGGTGGTGAACCCCTCCGGCGGCCTCATCTCCAAGGGGCACCCGCTCGGCGCGACCGGCATCGCGCAGATCGCGGAACTGACCTGGCAGCTGCGCGGCGAGGCGGGAGCACGGCAGGTCGAGGGGGCCGGGGTGGGCCTCGCGCACAACATCGGACTGGGCGGGGCGGCGGTGGTGACGCTCCTTCGCCGGTAGTGGTGACGCTTACGGAGTGTCCTGCTTACGGGCTGTTCGACCTAGGTCTGCCGGACGAGGTCAGGAGGAGCGAATTTCCGATGCACCTTTCGGGTTCCGCTTGAGAGGATGCCCGTCATGGTCCAGACGCCCTCCACCACTTACACCCACGACTCCACCACCGCCCCGCCGAAGAAATCCGTACCGGTGTGGGCCGTCCTCCTGACCGCCTGCGCCGGTCAGTTCCTGGTCGTCCTCGACGTCTCGGTGGTGAACACCGCGCTGCCGTCGATGCGCTCCGACCTCGGCATGAGCGCCATCGGACTCCAGTGGGTCGTCAACGCCTACTCCATCGCCTTCGCCGGGTTCATGCTGCTCGGCGGCCGCGCGGGCGACCTCTTCGGGCGCAAGCGGATGTTCCTGCTCGGGCTCGGTCTCTTCACCGCGGCCTCGCTCGGCGGCGGCCTCGCGCAGGCCGAGTGGCAGCTCCTCGCGGCGCGGGCCGTCCAGGGCCTCGGCGCCGCGGTCCTCGCGCCCTCCACGCTGACGATCCTCACCTCGGCGGTGCCGGAAGGCCCGGCGCGGATACGGGCGATCGGCATCTGGTCCGCGGTCGGCGCGGGCGGCGGCGCGGCGGGCGGCCTGGTCGGCGGCGCCCTCACCGACCTGCTCTCCTGGCGCTGGGTGCTCCTCATCAACGTACCGATCGGCGTCCTGGTGATCTTCGCGGGCGTGGCCTGGCTGGCCGAGAGCAGGGCGGGGCAAGCACGTCGCCTGGACGTGCCGGGCGCGGTCCTCGTCACGGCCGGGCTCGCCACCCTCGCGTACGGGATCGTGCAGACCGAGGAGAAGGGCTGGACGGCGGCCGCGACCCTCGTGCCGCTGGCGGCCGGGCTGGCGCTGCTCGCGGCCTTCCTCGTGGTGGAGGCGCGCACGCGGGTGCCGCTGATGCCGCTGAAGCTGTTCAAGGTGCGTTCGGTGTCGGCCGCGAACGCCGCGATGTTCGTGTGCGGCGGCGGCATGTTCGCCATGTGGATGTTCATGACGCTGTACGCCCAGAACGTCCTCGGCTACTCCCCGCTGAAGGCGGGCCTCGCCCTCATACCGTCCTCGCTCACCATCGTCCTCGGCTCGATGCTGGCGCCGCGCGTGATGCCGGTGCTCGGCGCGAAGAACGTCTCCATACTCGGCATCGTCGTGGCCGCCGCCGGCTTCGGCTGGCAGTCGACGATGACGGTCGACGGCGCGTACGTCACCACGATCATGCTGCCCGGCATCGTGATGATGTTCGGCGCGGGCCTCGCCACGACCCCGCTCGCCTCGCTCGCCACGTCGGGCGCGCAGCCCGGTGACGCCGGGCTCGTCTCGGGCCTGGTCAACACCTCCCGCACGATGGGCGGCGCGCTCGGCCTCGCGGTGCTCTCCACGGTGGCGGCGGCGCGGATGGACGGCTCGACGTCACGGCAGGCGCTGACCGACGGCTACGCGATGGCGTTCCGCACGAGCGGGTTCATCCTGCTGGCGGGTGTGGTGGTGCTGCTCCTGTGGATGCCGCGGCAGCGAGCGGCCACCGAGCGCTGAGGCGACGGAGCTGAGGCGGCGGTGACGAGTGCCCGCGCGCGTCAGGGGTTGTTCAGATAGGCGAGGACGGCGAGGACGCGGCGGTTGCCGGCGTCGTCGTCGGTGATGCCGAGTTTGCCGAACAGCGAGGTGGTGTATTTGCCGATGCTGCTCTCGCTGAGGAAGAGCCGCCGGGCGATGGCCTGGTTGGACAGTCCCTCGGCCATGAGGCCGAGTACGGAGTGTTCGCGTTCGGTGAGCCCTTCCAGCCGTCGGTTCGACGATCCGCTGGACAGCAGCTTGGCGATGACGGCCGGGTCCATGGCGGTCCCGCCCGCGGCGACGCGCTCCAGGGCGTCGAAGAACTGATCGGCGTCGAACACGCTGTCCTTGAGGGTCATGCCGATCGCGATCATCGGCGTCGATCTGATCCCGGGCGTCTGCCCTCCGTGGTACGCCGTGACGCAGGGCGTCTGCATGCTGCCCGTCATCCGAGCCGCGTTCCTCACCCGCGGCGGTGCGCTGCGCGCGGCCTTCCCCGCGTCACGCCGATCCCTGTCGCGCCCCGCTCCAGCCGCCGCTGCCCCTACGGCCGCCTCCGCGACTCGGCCGCGGCGAGTGCCGGGTCGATGACGGTCTCGCCGCGCAGTGCCTGGCGGATGGCCTCCGCAAGCTCCGCGACGGGCCCGTCCTTGACCAGGAAGCCGACCGCGCCCGCCGCCATGGCCCGGCGCAGATAGCCGGGCCTGCCGGAGGTGGTGAGGATGAGGACCCGGCAGTCGGGGCACTCCTCGCGCAGGTCGGCGGCGACGTCCAGGCCGCCGCGGCCGGGCAGTTCGACGTCGAGCAGCGCCACGTCGGGACGGTGGGCCAGGGCCGCGGCCACGACCTCGTCGCCCGCCCCGGCCTGCGCGACGACCTCGATGTCGGGCTCCATCCCGAGCAGCAGCGCGAGCGCGCCATGCGTCATGCCCTGGTCCTCGGCGAGGAGGACCCTCACACACTTCGCCGGGCGGTGGTCCCGGGGCATCTCCGTCACAGCAGAAGAGTAGGGGAGCGGTCGCATCCCGGCAGGCCGGCGAGGGGGCGCCGCGCCGGGTCCGGTGCGCGCCACGCCACCGCGCGGATCCGGGGGCATAGAGACCGGGGATAGGGGGCATGGATCTGACGTCCCGTCAGGAGCCTTCACAACTCCCCGGGGCTCGGCTATACATGGGACGCCGGACTGGAACGCGTTCTAGAACGGCCCTGTCGCGACCTCGGTGCGGTCGACGGTGCGGACGGCCGCACCGAGGTCTTCCGCGCCGGCCAGGAGCCCAAGGAGCTGCCACCCCATGCCCATTGACGCCGAGAAGGCCGTCGCCGCCGAACCCCGGTCCACCGAGATCGCCTGGGACCACAAGGACATCCAGCTCTACCACCTCGGCCTCGGCGCGGGACTGCCCGCCACCGACCCCGCCGAGCTGCGCTACACCCTGGAGTCCAGGCTGCACGTCCTGCCCAGCTTCGCCACCGTCGCGGGTGCGGCCATGGGAGTCGTCGGCGGCCTCTCGGCCCCCGGCATCGAGGTGGACCTCGCCGCGGTCCTGCACGGCGGCCAGAGCATCACCCTGCACCGCCCCATCCCCGTCAAGGGCAAGGCCGTCAACACCTCGAAGGTCGCCGCGGTGTACGACAAGGGCAAAGCGGCGATCCTCGTCCTGCGCTCCGAGGTCACCGACGACGAGGGCCCGCTGTGGACGAGCGACGCCCAGATCTTCGTACGCGGCGAAGGCGGGTTCGGCGGCGACCGCGGCCCCGCCACCCGCCTGCCCGCCCCCGATGGCGACCCCGACCTGGCGGTCGAGCGCCCCGTCCGCGAGGACCAGGCGCTGCTCTACCGCCTCTCCGGCGACTGGAACCCCCTGCACGCCGACCCCGAGTTCGCCGCGCTCGCCGGCTTCGACAGGCCGATCCTGCACGGCTTGTGCACCTACGGGATGGCCCTGAAGGCCGTCGTCGACACCCAGCTCGGCGGCGACGTCTCCCGGGTGCGGAGCTACGGCACGCGCTTCGTCGGGGTCGTCTTCCCCGGCGAGACCCTCCGCATCCGCATGTGGCGCGGCGAGGGCCGCGTCCAGGCCACCGTCACGGCGGTCGAACGGGACGACGCGCCGGTCCTCGCCGACACCGTCGTCGAACACGTCTGAGCCGCCTTCGGACCGCTCCCCGAGGGCCCGAACCCCGCCCGCTTCCCCAATGTCGACGCGTACGTCGATCCGTACGCCGAGAGGAGCCGTACCGCCATGCGCGCAGCCGTACTGCACGAGACGGGCCAGGACAAGCTCGAAGTCCTCGACGACATGGAGGCGATGGGTTTCGGCCCCGGCAAGGTGAGGATCCGGGTCCGGGCCACCGGCCTGTGCCACTCCGACGTCTCCGCGATGAACGGCGTGCTGCCGCAGCCCGCTCCCTTCGTCCCGGGCCACGAGGGCGCCGGCGAGATCATCGACGTCGGCGACGGCGTGACCGGCCTCGCGCGGGGCGACCGGGTGCTGATCTGCTGGCTGCCCGCGTGCGGGGCCTGCCCGGCCTGCAAGCGCGGCCAGACCCAGCTCTGCCTCGCCGGTTTCCTGAACGCGGGCACCCCCAACTTCCGGCGCGCGGGCGGTGACGTCTTCGGTTTCGCGGGCACGGGCACCTTCACCGAGGAGGTCGTCGTCGACGCCGGGTGCGCCGTGCCGATCCCCGACGAGGTGCCCTTCGACATCGCGGCGCTCATCGGCTGCGGGGTGACGACGGGTCTCGGCGCGGCGATCAACACCGCCGAGGTGACGGCCGGTTCGTCGGTCGCCGTCATCGGCTGCGGCGGCGTCGGCATATCCGCGATCCAGGGCGCCCGGCTCAGGGGCGCGGCGCAGATCGTCGCCGTCGACCCGGTCGCCTCCCGCCGCGAGGCGGCGCTGCGGTTCGGCGCGACGGAGGCCGTCGCCCCCGACGCACTGGCCGACGCCAAGCAGCGGATCACCGCGGGCGAGGGCTTCGACTACGTCTTCGAGGTCGTCGGCAAGTCCGCCACGGCCCGCACGGCGTACGAGATGACGCGGCGCGGCGGCACGCTGTGCGTGGTCGGCGCGGGCGCCATGGACGACCACCTCCAGCTCAACATGTTCGAGCTGTTCTTCGACGAGAAGCGGATCCTGCCGTCCATGTACGGCGGGGGCGACGTCCTGCGTTCGTACGAGAGGACCATCGCGCTCTGGCGGGCGGGCCGCATCGACCTGGAGAACATGATCACGCACCGGGTGCGGCTCGGCGAGATCAACGAGGCCCTGGAGCAGATGCGCACCGGGACCGCCCTGCGTACGTGCATCGAGATCTGAGGGGCCGCACGGGATCCGGGAGGACACTGATGTCACTGCCACTGGAGGGCCGCTCCGCGATCGTCACCGGCGCGGGCCGCGGGCTGGGCCGCGCCGAGGCCCTGGAACTGGCGCGGCTCGGCGCGAGCGTCGTCGTCAACGACTTCGGGCAGCCGGGCCGCGACGGCTCCGGGGAGGCGTCGGCGGCGCCCGCGGAGGAGGTCGCCGCCGAGATCCGGGCCGCGGGCGGACAGGCCATCGCCCACACCGGGGACGTCGCCGACCACGAACAGGCCCGCGCGCTGGTGCGGTCGGCGGTCGACACGTACGGAAAGCTCGACATCCTGGTCAACAACGCGGGCATCCTGCGGGACCGGATGATCTTCTCGATGAGCGAGAGCGAGTGGGACTCGGTCATCCACGTCCACCTCAAGGGCCACTTCAACACGACCCACTTCGCGGCCGTCCACTGGCGTGAGCGCTCCAAGGCGGCGGGCGGGCCCGTATACGGGCGGATCGTCAACACCTCGTCTGAGGCCTTCCTCGCCGGGTCCGCGGGCCAGCCCAACTACGCGGCGGCGAAGGGCGGCATCGTTGGCCTGACGACGTCGACTGCGTCGGCACTCGCCAAGTACGGCGTGACGGCCAACGTGATCTGCCCGCGCGCGCGGACACGGATGACCGAGGACGTCTTCCAGGGCTTCCAGGAGCCGGCCGACGGCCACCTGGACCCGCTGGCGCCCGAACACGTCTCGCCCCTGGTCGGCTACTTGGCCTCGCCCGCGGCCGCGCACGTCAACGGCCAGCTCCTCGTCGTGCACGGCGGCATGGTCGCGGTCGTCGAACGCCCCAGGATCGCGGCGAAGTTCGACTCGGCGAAGGAGGCCTTCACCTTCGAGGAGCTGGATGAGCTGCTCTCGCCGTACTACGCGGGCCGGCCGCCCGGAGAGACGTTCGCGGCGTCCGAGGTGCTCGGCCTCAAGCGGGGGTAGGGCGCGCGGGTCGGGCAGGGCGGCCGGGGGAGGGGCGCAGAAAAGTCCCGCCCCCGCGCCGCTTTTGGCGGCACGTGAGCGGGACTTCCGTTCTTGCTTTGCGCCCGTCGAGCTTGTGTCAGGCGTCCGACGTGTGCTTGCGGTGGCGCCCCCGCGGAGTCGTGGCCTCGTCGTGCTCGGCCACCGGGCCCCGGTGCCTACCGGCGCCGCTCCGCGCGGTCGTGTTCGCGGCCGCCGCCTGGCGCGGCTCGGTGTCCCACCGCGGCTCCGTACTGGTCTCGGTCGACATCTCTTTACTCACCCCGTAAGAAGATCCTTCGTACAGCCGGGCGAGTCTAACCGGCCGCCACCCGCCCGGTGAGGGGTGCCTGCTGCAACGGAATGGGGCGGGCCGCGGCGGGCGGCGGCTGCTTGATGCGCGGCGGCTCCACCGGCCCCTGCGCGGGCGCCGGCACCCGCGCGACACCGCAGGGCATCGTGCCCGTCACGTACGGGAGTTGGAGTACTCCGTCCTTTGTCCAGCGGCCGGAACCGGCCAACCAGCCCTCGGGTGCGCGAAGTTGACGCATGCGGCGCTCGGCGGGCCGCCAGACGCCGAGCCAGGTGCCCGCCGCGCCGTCGATCCGCAGCGCCACCGCGCAGCCCTCCGGGAGCAGCGTCTGCCCCGGCTGGATCGCGAACGGCGTGACCGCGCAGTCCGCGAGCCGCAGCGACTCGGGGAAGCGGACGGGCCGGGTGCCGCCGAGCACGCCCCAGCCGAGCCGGTCGTGACCCGGCGCGTTCGAGCGGATGAGGAGCAGGCCGCTGTCCGTGTCGGCGAGCAGCAGCCGGTCGTCGCTCTCCTCCGTGATCTGGAGCAGCGGTGAGACCTCGCCGTCGCGCTCCAGGTCGACCGCCACCGTCTTGACGCAGCCGTCGGACTCCCGGTCGAGCGCCAGCAACCGGCCCGTGCGGTCCAGCCAGACCCCGCCCGAGCAGCGCCCCGGCACCTCGGCGAGGTGCTCGGGCCCGAAGGAGCCGCCCGCCACCAGCCATACGTCCGTCGAGCGGGCGCCGACCGCGAGGGCGTAGGCGCGGGTCCCGTCCGGCGCCGGCGGCAGCAGGCTCAGCTCGCCCTCGCACTCCACGGCGCCCAGCGGGATCTCGCCGGTGTCCGGGCCCGTGGGGTAGAGCAGTGCGAAGGTGTGCCGCCCGTCCACCAGGCGGTGGATGAGGACGCGTCCATCGGTCATCGGCAGCACTTCGGTGCCGGGCTCCTCGGGCTGGTGGCCGGCGAGCGGCACCACGTAGGGCTCGGGGGAGTCCAGCGTCCAGCGCTCGGGAAACCAGCACTCGCCCCGCCGTGCGAGCCGGGCCGCGTAGGAACCGTCCACCGTGATCGTTGCCGCTGTCATCGTCGGTGTCACCTCCGGCCCCGAAGCTAGTTTTCGTACGCGCTGGCGGGGGTTGTGTGGCTGTCCACTTCACACAGAAGGGTGGAGATGTCCTGGTTCGCCTGAGGGTGCGGGGCCGGGTGTGCTGGGCGAGGCGGCCCTGCTTAAAGTTAGGGGAACCTAAGCTCGGCTGGATCCGAGCGGCGCACCCCCTTGGAGCCCCCGATGTCCTTGTCCCCACGGCCCCCGCGGCCCGCACGCTCTGCCCGCACTACGCGATCCGTGCTCCGTTCCGTGCGGGGCGGCCACCGCCGCGGTACCGCCGCGGTCGCTCTCGCCGTGACCGCCGCGCTCACCCTCGCGGGCTGCGGTTCGGGCGACGACGGCTCGGCGAAGTCCGACAACGGCAGCGGCAGCAAGGCCGTGGCCCAGGGCGGCGACGCATTCGCCGAGGCCGCCGAGCAGACGGCGAAGATGGGCACGTCGGCGAAGCAGGGTGAGTTCCCCCGCACCATCAAGCACGCCCGTGGCACGACCGAGCTGGACAAGCGGCCCCAGCGCGTCGTCGTCCTGGACGTCGGCGAACTCGACAACGTCGTCTCCCTCGGCGTCAAGCCCGTCGGCTACGCCCCCACCGAGGGCGACGACGGCATCCCCGGCTACCTGAAGAAGGAGGCCGGCACCCCCAAGAACGTCGGCACGATCAACTCCCTCAACCTGGAAGCCATCGCGAACCTCGAGCCGGACCTGATCCTCGGCAGCGAGCTGCGCGCCGCCAAGCTCTACCCGCAGCTCTCCAAGATCGCCCCCACGGTCTTCTCCATCCGCCCCGGCTTCACATGGAAGGAGAACTATCTCCTGAACGCGGCCGCGCTCGACAGGACCGCCACCGCCGAGAAGAACCTCGCCGCGTACGAGAAGAGGGCGAAGGCGCTGGGCGAGGAGATCGCCGCGGCCCACGGCGGCAAGAAGCCGACCATCACGATGCTCCGCTATATGCCGGACCGCATCCGCCTCTACGCCAAAGCCTCCTTCATCGGCACGATCCTCGACGACGCCGGCCTTCCCCGCCCGAAGAACCAGCAGGTCAACGACCTCGCCGCCGAGATCAGCCCCGAGAAGATCGACCAGGCGGACGCCGACTGGATCTTCACCGGCGTCTACGGCGACGCGGAGAAGACCGGCCGCTCCGAGGCCGAGAAGAACCCCCTGTGGAAGAAGCTCGGCGCGGTGAAGAAGGGCCACGCGAAGGACGTGCCGGACGAGACCTGGTACCTGGGCCTCGGAGTGACGGCGGCGAACAAGGTCCTGACCGACCTCAAGACCCACCTGGCCCGGTAAGAGCCGCCCCGCAGGAGCCGCCCCGCAGGAGCGCGCCGTAAGGGGCGCGGGGAACTGTGCGAGCAACCACAGAAAAGCCGCAGCCGCACCCGCTCGGAACCAGGCGGGCGCGGGCGCTCCGTAGCCGCAAGCTCGCCGCAAGTAACCACCGCCAAGCCAAGCGCAGCGGGAAGGTAGCCTTTCCCCGTGCCCCGTCTGTCTGAAGTCATCGCCGCCCTCGACGCCCTGTGGCCCCCCGGTCTGGCCGAGAGCTGGGACGCGGTCGGCACGGTCTGCGGAGACCCCGACGCGGAGGTCTCCCGCGTCCTCCTCGCCGTCGACCCGGTCCAGGAGATCGCCGACGAGGCGGTGCGCATCGGCGCCCAGCTCCTGGTCACCCACCACCCGCTCTACCTGCGCGGTACGACGACGGTCGCGGCCTCCACCTCCAAGGGCCGGGTCATCCACGACCTGATCAGGAACGGCATCGCGCTGCACGTCGCGCACACCAACGCCGACCGCGCCGACCCGGGCGTCTCCGACGCGCTCGCGGGCGCCCTCGACCTCCGTGTCGTACGCCCCCTCGTGCCGGACCCCGCCGACCCGCGGGGCCGTCGCGGCCTCGGCAGGATCTGCGAGCTTGAACACCCCCTGACCCTCGCCGAGCTGGCCGAGCGCGCGGCGAAGCGGCTGCCCGCCACCGCACAGGGCATCCGCGTCGCGGGCGACCCGGACGCGCTCATCCGCACCGTCGCGGTGAGCGGCGGCTCGGGCGACAGCCTCTTCGACGACGTACGCGCCGCGGGCGTGGACGCCTTCCTCACCGCGGACCTGCGCCACCACCCGGCGTCCGAGGCCCGCGAACGCACACCGCTGGCGCTGCTCGACGCCGCCCACTGGGCCACCGAGTGGCCCTGGTGCGAGCTGGCCGCAGCCCAGCTCGACGAGATCTCCGACCGCAACGGATGGGGCCTTCGCGTCCACGTCTCGCGCACGGTCACCGACCCCTGGACCGCCCACGCGGCCTCGACCACCGACTCAACAGGAGCCCCCAACTGAACGCCGCGCCCGCCGACCAGATCCGCCTGCTCGATGTCCAGGCCCTGGACACCCGCCTCCAGCAGCTCGCGCACAAGAAGAACTCCCTGCCGGAGCACGCCGAGATCGAGTCGCTGACCAAGGACCTCACGCAGCAGCGCGACCTGCTCGTCGCCTCGACGACCGAGGAGAGCGACTGCGCCCGCGAGCAGACCAAGGCGGAGCAGGACGTCGACCAGGTCCGCCAGCGCGCGGCCCGCGACCAGCAGCGCCTGGACTCCGGCGCGGTCACCTCCCCCAAGGACCTGGAGAACCTCCAGAAGGAGATCGCCTCCCTCGCCAGGCGCCAGGCCGACCTGGAGGACGTCGTCCTGGAGGTCATGGAGCGCCGCGAGGCCGCGCAGGAGCGGGTGGCCGAGCTGACCGAGCGCGTCTCCTCGATCCAGTCGCGCATCGACGACGCGACGGGCCGCAGGGACGCCGCGTTCGAGGAGCTGGACGGCGAGGCCGCGAAGGCCACCAAGGAGCGCGAGATCGTGGCGGGTTCGATCCCGGCCGACCTCCTCAAGCTCTACGACAAGCTCCGCGGGCAGCAGGGCGGCGTCGGCGCGGCCAAGCTCTACCAGCGGCGCTGCGAGGGCTGCCGCCTGGAGCTGAACATCACCGAGGTCAACGAAGTGAAGGCGGCCTCCCCGGACACCGTCCTGCGGTGCGAGAACTGCCGCCGCATCCTGGTCCGCACGTCCGAGTCCGGCCTCTAGGAGCCTTGTCCGTGCGGGAGTTCATCGTCGAGGCCGATGGCGGTTCGCGGGGCAACCCGGGGCCCGCGGGCTACGGCTCGGTGGTCATCGACGCGGCCACGGGGGAGACCCTGATGGAGGCCGCGGAGTACATCGGCGTCGCGACGAACAACGTCGCGGAGTACAAGGGCCTGGTGGCCGGCCTGAAGGCGGCGCACCAGCTGGACCCGGCGGCCTCCGTCCACGTCCGCATGGACTCCAAGCTCGTCGTCGAGCAGATGTCGGGCCGCTGGAAGATCAAGCACCCCGACATGAAGCCGCTCGCGGCGGAGGCGGCACGGGTCTTCCCCGCGTCCCAGGTCACGTACGAGTGGATCCCGCGGGCGCAGAACAAGCACGCGGACCGGCTCGCGAACGAGGCGATGGACGCGGGCAAGCGAGGTCTGGCGTGGTCGCCCTCGGCGTCGACCGCGGAGCTGGACACGCGGGCCGCGCGCGCGGCGGCCGCCCGGGAGCCCGCGGGCCCGCCCGGTGACGCGGCGGCGGGGGCGGCGAGGGCGCGGGCGGCGATGGCCGGGGTGTCGGGCAGCGGCGCGTCCGGGACCTCCGGGACTTCCGGGGCCTCCGGAACCTCTGGGACTTCCGGGGCCGGTGAGACGGCCGACCGACGCGCGGCGAGCGGTGTGGCGAGCAGTGCGACCGGCAGCGCGGCGGGCAGTGAGGCCGGCGGCGCGACCCGGACGCCGCCCGTCGGCTGGGCGGCCCCCGCCGACCTCGGAGCGCCCGCCACCTTCGTACTCCTGCGACACGGCGAGACCGCGCTGACACCCGAGAAGCGGTTCTCGGGGAGCGGCGGGACCGATCCGTCCCTCTCCGAGGTGGGGCGCGAGCAGGCCGAGCGCGCCGCGGCCGCCTTCGCCGCGCGCGGCACGATCCAGGCGATCGTCTCCTCGCCGCTCAAGCGCTGCCAGGAGACCGCGCGCACCGTCGCCGCCCGCCTCGGACTCGACGTCCACCTCGAAGAGGGCCTGCGCGAGACGGACTTCGGTGCCTGGGAGGGGTTGACCTTCGGTGAGGTGCGCGAGCGCCACCCCGAGGAGCTGAACGCCTGGCTGGCCTCGCCGAAGGCGGCACCGCCGGGCGGCGAGTCGTTCGCGGCGGTATCGCGCAGGGTGGCGGCCACCCGCGACCGGCTGACGGCGGAGTACGCGGGCCGCACGGTCCTGCTCGTCACGCACGTCACGCCCATCAAGACGCTGGTGCGCCTCGCGCTCGGGGCCCCGCCGGAATCCCTGTTCCGCATGGAACTCGCGGCGGCCTCGGTGTCCGCGGTGGCCTACTACCGCGACGGCAACGCCTCGCTGCGCCTCCTGAACGACACGTCACACCTGCGCTAGCGCCGCCGCCTCGCGGGCGAGGGACTCCACGCGGGCCCAGTCCCTGGCGGCGACGGCGTCGGCGGGAAGCATCCAACTCCCGCCGACGCAGCCGACGTTCTTCAGGGCGAGGTACGTCGGCGCGGTCCCGGCGCTGATCCCGCCGGTGGGGCAGAAGCGGGCCTGGGGGAGCGGCCCCCCGAGGGACTTCAGATAGGCGGTGCCCCCGGCGGCCTCGGCGGGGAAGAACTTCATCTCGCTGACGCCGTGTTCGAGCAGCGCCACGACCTCCGAGGCCGTCGAGACCCCGGGCAGGAACGGCACTCCCGCTCCCTTCATGGCCGCGAGCAGCGACTCCGTCCACCCCGGACTGACGAGGAAGCGGGCACCGGCGGCCACGGAGTCGGCGACGTTCCGCGCGGAGATGACGGTCCCGGCCCCCACGACCGCGCCCGGCACCTCGGCGGCGATGGCCCGAAGGGCATCGAGCGCGACGGGCGTCCGCAAGGTCACCTCGATGGCGGGCAGCCCCCCGGCCACCAGGGCCCGCGCCATGGGCACGGCGTCCCCGAGATCATCGACGACGACCACGGGCACGACGGGCGCGAGATCGAGAACGGAGGGCGCGGAGGGGTTCACAGGGGGCATGGGGGAATCCTGCCCCGGTGCTGGCAGCATGCGCAAAGGGCGTTGCGCATGCTGCAACGAGGCCACCTCAGGTCCTCAACGAAGCAATCTCAGATCCTCAACGAGGCAATCTCAGATCCTCAAAAGGATCTGGTCCTCAATGGGTCTGGTCCTCAATGGATCTCCCGCACCACCACATCCAGCGCCCACGGCTTCCCCGCCTTCGCGGGAGGCTCCGCTTCCACCACGTACCCGAGATCGCGCAGCGCCTCGGTCAACTCCGCCGGGTCCTTCGGCCGCGCGTCCGTCGCCAGCAGGGACCGTACGATCCGCCCCTTCGTGGCCTTGTTGAAGTGCGAGACGACGGACCGCTTCTCGACCCCGTCGACCAGCTGCGCGTGCAGCACCCGTACGGTCGCCGTCCGCCCGGCCACCTCGCCCTTCGGCTTCCACGCCGCCGCGTACGCCGACGACCGCAGGTCCAGGACGAGCCCGTCGCCCGCCGCCTCGGGCATCACGGAGGCCATCGGCGTACGCCAGTACGCGCCGAGCGCGCCCAGGCCCGGCAGCTTCACGCCCATCGAGCAGCGGTAGGAGGGGATCCTGTCACTGACGCCGACGGCGCCCCACAGCCCGGAGAAGACGAGCAGCGAGCGTGCGGCGCGGCGCTTGGCGGCGGCGTCCAGCGAGGCCAGGTCCAGGGCGTCGTACAGCACACCCGTGTAGATCTCCCCGGCCGGCCGCGCGCCCGCCGTGCGCAGCTCGGCGTTCTTGGCGACCTCGCCGCGCAGCCCCTCGCTCAGCCCGAGCACGTCCCGCGCCTTCTCCTCGTCGGCGGCGCACAGCTCGACCAGCTCGTCGAACACCGCCCGCCGCGCCTCGGCGAGCCCCGGCAGCGACAGGCTCTCGGGCTTGAGCGGGGCACCCCGCCCGGACGAGGCCTTGCCTTCGGACGGCGGCAGCAGGACGAGCACGATCGGACTCCTTTGGCGGTACGAGGGAGGGGTGCGGCCCCTGTGAAAAGGTTACGGGGGCGGCAGCGGCCGCCGAGCCCACGGGGCGGACACGTCCTAGAGGGTGCCGAGCCGTCCACGGCCCCCTACGCTCGGGGCATGCCCCGCCGCCACCTCCATGTGACCGGCGCAGCGGAGGCTCCGTTGCGGGCCGCGCTGCGTGAACTGCGTACGACACTCGACGTGCCCGGCGCCTTCCCGGCCGACGTGCTCGCGGAGGCGGAGCGGGCCGCCGCCTCCCCCCGGCTCCCGGACCGCGACGCCACGGACGTCCCCCTCTTCACGATCGACCCGCCCACCTCCGTCGACCTGGACCAGGCCATGCACCTGGCGCGGCGCGAGGGCGGCGGCTTCCGCGTGCGGTACGCGATCGCCGACGTCGCCGCGTACGTCACGCCCGGCGGCACGGTCGACGCCGAGGCGCACCGCCGCGTCACCACCCTCTACTTCCCCGACGAGAAGGTCCCGCTGCACCCCACGGCCCTGAGCGAGGGCGCCGCGAGCCTGCTGCCCGGCCAGACCTGCCCGGCCGTGCTGTGGACGATCGACCTCGACGAGGACGGCCGTACCGAACGCGCCGACGTGCACCGCGCCCTCGTACGCAGCCGGGCGAAGCTGGACTACGCGGGGGTGCAGAGGGACATCGACGAGGGCACCGCGGAGGAGCCGGTCGCGCTGCTGCGGGAGATCGGGACGCTGCGCGAGCGGCTGGAGGCCGAGCGCGGCGGCATTTCCCTGAACGTCCCCGAACAGGAGATCGTCGAGCGTGACGGCACGTACGAACTCGCCTACCGCGCCCCCCTGCCCGCCGACGGCTGGAACGCCCAGATCTCCCTGCTGACCGGCATGGCCGCCGCCCAACTCATGATCGACTCGGGTACGGGCATCCTGCGCACCCTGCCGACCGCCCCCGACGGCGCCGTCGGCCGCCTGCGCCGCACCGCCGCAGCGCTGCACATCGACTGGCCGCACCACGTCCCGTACGCGCGACTCGTACGCTCCCTCGACCCCCGGCAGTCGCACCACGCCGCCTTCCTCCAGGAGTGCACGACGCTGCTGCGCGGCGCGGGCTACACGGCGTTCAGCGGCGGCGAGGTCCCCGACCTCACCCTGCACGCCGCCGTGGCCGCGCCCTACGCCCACTGCACGGCCCCCCTGCGCCGCCTCGTCGACCGCTACGCCTCCGAGCTGTGCCTCGCGGCCTGCGCCGGCGCCGGGATCCCGCAGTGGGTGCTCGCCGCCCTGGACGACCTGCCCAAGGAGATGGCGGACGGCGCCCGGCGTGCCAACACCGTGGAGCGGGAGTGCGTGGACATCGTCGAGGCCGCACTGCTCAAGGACCGCGTCGGCGAGGTCTTCGACGCGGTGGTGGTGGACGTGAAGGACCGTGAACCGACGGTCGGCACCGTGCAGTTGGCCGCCCCCGCGATCGTGGCCCGCATCGAGGGCGGCCCGGCGCATCTGCCCCTGGGGGAGCGGCTGCGGGTCCGCCTCACGCGGGCGGACCCGGGGACGGCGAAGGTCCTGTTCGCGCCGGGTAACATGGTCCATACGACAGACGAGCCCAGCGGGCGGCCGCGTGAAGATCCCCTCGGGGGTCTTCCCGAGGAACGTCCGGGCTCCATAGGGCAGGGTGGTGGCTAACGGCCACCCGGGGTGACCCGCGGGACAGTGCCACAGAAAACAGACCGCCCGGCGCTTCGGTGCCGGGTAAGGGTGAAACGGTGGTGTAAGAGACCACCAGCGCCTGAGGTGACTCAGGCGGCTAGGTAAACCCCACCCGGAGCAAGGTCAAAAGGAGACGCCGCACGCGAGTGCGACGCCTCTGCGCGGACGATCGAGGGCGGCCCGCCCGAGTCCGCGGGTAGACCGCACGAGGCCGGCAGCAATGCCGGCCCTAGATGGATGGCCGTCACCCCGACGACCGCGAGGTCCCGGGGAACAGAACCCGGCGTACAGCTCGGCTCGTCTGTCACCTAGGACCTCTGGCCAGCGAAAACGCTGGTCAGAGGCCCTTTTTTGTGCACTAAGGGGCTCGGGTGGCCCCCGGTACACACCGGTTCAAACCGGACCGCCCGGGTACGTAAGTAGCCACGTAAGTAGCCACGTAAGTAGCCACGGAATCGACGCTCCACCGCCTCGTGCTGGTCACCAGCCCGCGACGCCTCTTCGGGCTATACAGCCCGAGTCGCCCAGACGCAAGACACCCTCGCCCAGCGGGAGGCTGAGCGAGGGTGTCAGGGGATCAAGGTAGTCCTGCGAGGCATCACGCAGCACTGGCGAGTAGAGGCTTCGGCCGGGCCGTCAGGCCAGCCGCGAGTGCCCCGTGCGTCTGGCCGTGGTCCTTCAGGAGGTGGCTGTAGGTTCGCCGGATCTCCTCAACCGTGTCGCCCACCCACGCGGCAACGGTGTGCTCCGGGATTCCGTTCTGGAGGCAGGTGGAGATAAAGGTGTGCCGCAGGTCGTGGAAGGTCGGCAGCTCCCCGTCCTCGTCCTTGATGCCCAGCTTCCTGAGAACGGGCTTCCAGATGTGATCGTTGAAATAGTTACGGTCCATCAGGTTGTTGCGCGGCGTCCAGAAGTAAGCGTTGGCGAACCCGCGCTTGCAGTCGTCGATCTTGCGCCGGTGCTCCCAGATCACATTCTGCGTGCCCCGAGCCGGGTACTTCTGCTGGTACTCGTCTAGGGCGTCCAGGGCGTAGGGGGGCACCGGTACGACCTTTGAGTTGAGGCGTGGGCTCGTCTTGAGGCGATCCACAAGGAGGCACTTGTAGCCGGTTTCCTTGATCCTGAGGACCTGGCGGCGCACGGTCAGCAGGCCCGCGCTCCAGTCGACGACGTCCTCGGCTACAGCGAACGCCTCCGCCTGACGGGTGCCGCATGCGAAGCCGAACATGGGGATGAGGCGGTAGCGCTCAGGGAACTCGTCGTAGATCGCCCACAGCTCCTCGGTAGTGAAGACGTAGTGCTTGGACTGTCCTACGTAGGGGCCGGAGACGCCGTACGTGGGGTTCGAGGTGATCTTTCCATTCTGGAGGGCGTCTTTCATGATCATCTGAAAGACCTTCCAGTGCCCCTCTCCCGTGGAGTTGGCGATGCTCGGGCTGTCCTCGATCTCCTTGACCCAGGTCTGAACGTGGCGCTGCTTGATGGCTTCGAGGCGTTGTCGGCCCCACCGCGGGTTGAGGTGTACGCGTATGGCGATCTCGTACTTCTCGTAGCTGGTGTCCTTCGCCCGGCACCTGCCGAGCCAATCGGCCGCCCACTTCTGGAAGGTGAGCTTCGTGTCGACGGGTTCCGGGATCACGCCGTCTGCCATGCCGTCCAGGATCGCCTGCGCCTGAGCGCGTGTCAGGCCAGAGGAGTCCGGGATGGTGGCGCGAGTGCGATTGCCCTTGTCGTTCGTGCGGTTGTAGTACCAGGAGTGGTTGCAGCCGCCGGTCTTCTTGGGCCTGTTCTGGTCAGAGCAGTCACACCGCTTCTTGGCGGTGGGCTTTTTCGGCACGGCATGCCTCTCGTCGTCAGGTGGGTCCTCGGTGCTGCCCTGGCCAGGGGAGTTGGACTGTACGTAGACGCAGCCGCGGCTGGTCAAGCCGCTTAGAGGGGAGCCGAACGGTCGGCGATCAACCCTCTGGCTGCTGCGATAACAGCTAGGTTGGCAGGTGGAATTTATTCCGTCCGTGCGTCAATCCAGGCTTCGAAATCGCGCTCTCGTACGCGGAGAATTCGGTCACTGACACGTACGACGGGTATTTCCCAGCTCCTGTAGTTGTCGAGCACGGTTCGCTTGGGGACTTCCATCCGTTCGGCGATCGTGTCGAAACTCAGCAATGCGTTGGAGCCACCGCGGGGCATCGTCTTCCCTATTCGCTCGTAGGTGTCCCCCGGCGGACCGTTCCAGCCGGATGGAGCCGGTTGCGTGCAGTCCGGCACCGACAAGTACGTGCATCAGAAAAATTTGTTACGCCGGGGAGGCCACGCGCCTGCCGCGCGGGAGCGCTGGCGCCGCCGTGTGTGCCCAGGGTGACGACCGGGGGGGGGCAGGTACTGCTGACTGGCAGGGTGATCGGGTGCGATGGTGCTCAGTCCGCCGGGCGGCTACTTCTTCAGCCCTGCCGGGCTGCGGCTCGGGCGACGCGGGCCGGGGTAGATGCGCATCACCTGCTGCGCGGCGCCCTGGCCGCGGGTGCGCAGGACGCCTCGTCGGCGGCCGACGCGCACGATGCTGGTAGCGGTCGCACCGACGGTGACCCACTGCTCGAACGGCAGGAGCATCAGGGATCGATCGGTGGTGCTCAGGGACGAGGGCATGGCTGGGGCCTTTCGATTCGGGTCTGTGCCGGCGCCGGGTTGCTCTCCCGGCCTGCGGCGGCACTGTATACCACGGCGGACGTCGCGGAGTGTCGCTAGCCCGTTCGATGCATTTCGGAAATGGGCGGTTATGCTGCCTCGGCGTCGCATCGGAACGTGCACTTCCTCCTGTGAAGGAGCGGTGGAGGTAGCTCGATGGCGGCG
Organism: Streptomyces sp. NRRL S-920; assembly: GCF_000717945.1. Taxonomy (NCBI): domain Bacteria; kingdom Bacillati; phylum Actinomycetota; class Actinomycetes; order Kitasatosporales; family Streptomycetaceae; genus Streptomyces; species Streptomyces sp. NRRL S-920. The sequence goes on along the minus strand of NZ_JODF01000004.1, from coordinate 78,730 downwards.
TTGCGGCGGATCAGCGCAGCAACAGCACTTGGGGGAGGACATCGGGCCGTGACGGACAATGTGGAGGCCCTGCTCACTCGTGCCGCAGCAGGCGGGGAGGGTGCGGCCGATGCCATAGCGGGGCTGTACGACGAGCTGAACGACACGGTCTACAACTGGGTGCGGTTCTACATCCGGGACGGGCACGTTGCTGAGGACCTGAGTCAGGAGGTCTGGCTCAAGGTCGCCCAGAACATCAGCAAGTACAGGCCCGGCACGAACTTCCGCGCATGGCTCCGGACCATCGCCAAGAACACCACGCTCGACTACCTGCGGGCCGTGCAAAGACGCCCGTCGGAAGTGCTATACGCCGATCATCTGGAACTCGACCGGCCACGGGTGGGCCAAAGCCCGGAGGAGTACGCGGAGAAGCGTGCGCTGGCCCGTGCTGTGGCAGCGCACCTGCCAAGGCTGCGGCCCGAGCAGCAGCAGGTCCTCACCTTGCGGTTCTTCGACGGAGAGAGTCCGGGGAGTACCGCGGAGATCATGGGGAAGACGGCCGGTGCTGTCCGTACATTGACGGTGCGGGCACTGCGTAAACTCGCTGAGGTCATGCCGGCCGGGGAGTCGTCTTCTGAGCTGATAGAGGAGCTGCTGACGGCGGCAGCGGGCAGAAGCAGAGTTGTCGGTACACGGGTCGAAACACGAGAGGCGAGGGCGCATGTCGCGACGCGCTGACCAGAGCGAGCGCTTGGAGCGGGCGCTGGACGGCGGTCCGATCCCTCACGACGAGGAGACCCGCCGGATGCTGGCGGCCGCGGGGGCACTGCGGCCGGGACACCGGCGTAACCCCGCCCGGGTTCGTGCCACCAAGGAAGCGATGCTCCGCGAGTTCGCTCGCGTGCAGAATCCGCAGGAAGCCCGCGAGGACTCGGGGACTGGTGACGGCCTCGACGAGCCGGAGATCCACCGTGAGGAAGTCGAGCTGCCTGGGGGCGGCCACCTCGTACTCACGGACATCGAGGCCATCACGCCTGAGCGTGCAGAGGCGACGGCCGCTCGCATCGCTCGCATTTTGCAGACCAGTGAAGAAAGAGATCGGCAGAGTTGAGCAGCGCAATATCTGACGGTCTGGTGTCGAGGACTCGACCGTGACCTCCGGCACGCCTCCGATCAAGATCCACTTTTTGGACCCGGACGAGAACGGCGACGAAGAAGTGGCGCTCACTGATGTTGGCGTTGCTGACATCAATGGCGAGCGTCACCTGTTTCTGAGCCCGCAGTCCTTCTACTCGGCTGTGCGGCAGGTCAAGTCCGCGATGCCGGACCTGCCAGAGGAGCAGGTCGAGCGGCTGGTGCGGGAGCACTGTGAGTTCAAGGACTTCGACGAGTTGCTGGGGCCGCCCGTCGAAGTTGCTCCGCCTGTCGACCTACCGCCGCCTGTACACGAACCGGACGTGCAGTCGCCGCCGCGCGGCCGTGTGAAGAAGTGGGCCATCGCCGCGGCTCTGATACCGGCTTTGGCCGGGTCCTGGATGCTGGGGCATTACACGGGCGCCGCCCCGGCTCCGGCGAGCGCTCCCGACGCGTCTCCGGACACCGCTTCCGACGAGGCGGCCAGGGACAACCGCAACCTGGGGCCGGAGCCGTTCACGGCCCATGACTTCAAGGATTTCTCCGAGGCCGGGAAGATCCATTGCAGCCCCATCGACAACCTGGAGGCGGAGTGCACGGACTCCGACGGGATGGTGATGGCAACCAAGGCCGCGACGGGACCCGATTCGACGATCTTCACGTTCTCCTACGGGAGGGAGCGCATTGGCCTGCGCATCTTCGGAACCGCCGACTACGCGAAAACTTGGAGTCTGCAAGAGGGCTCGCAGGAGCTGTACCCCAACATGACCCGCTCGGGCCGCTACGTGCTGTGGAGCACAGATGCGGCGAGGCCGCGGTTGAAGGAATACACGAAACTACTGGCGTCGGCGTCGAAGAAGTCGGCCGCAGGAGCGCACCAGGTAAGCATGATGGGCGCGGCGGACCCGCTGCCGCCCCGCCTGGCTGCTCTCACGTTGGGCACCCTGGGGCTCGACAGGCACGACGTCCACACGATCCTCTTCGACGCTCGGGATGCTTCGGTAGACGTGCCCGTGCTGATGGCGGCACGAGCCATCCTGGGCGTGGGTGATCGGACGCCCGCGGTCATGCTGCCTGGTGAGGAGGACATCGTGGCGCTCGCTATGGGAATCGAGCCGTCGCCCGCGGTGGCCGAGCCGGACACTGTCCCTGCACCAGGTGGTTCATCCGCAGGTTCGGCCGTTGTCGTCACGACCCCAGGACCGGTGACGGACGTGAAGCCGGCTGAGATCGAGCAGACGCAGAAGCCGGAGGAGCCGCGGAAGCCGGTGGAACCGCGATGGCCAGCAGAACCGACGGTGCCCGAGCCGAGGCCGGAGCCGGAGGAACCGAAGCCCGAGCCGGAGCCGGAGGAACCGAAGCCCGAGCCGGAGCCGGAAGAGCCGAAGCCCGAGCGTCCCCCCACATCCCCCGATGTCCCGGGGGCCATTCCTCCGGCCGAAGTGCCAACAGCGCCGCAGGAGCCAGACTCCGACGAGACGCAACCGCCTACGGGAAGCGTCGCCGAGGAGCCACCGGCGGCCGAGGAGCCGTCGAGCGCGGACAGCGGTGGGGAACTGCTGGGGCTGCCGCAAGCCTGGATCGCTCCGGCCGCGTAGCGGGTCGCGCCGCGCAGGAGATCACCTGCGCGGCACACGAGGGCTGCAACTCAGAAGGGCGGCTCAGACGCCCACTGGTCGTCGGCTACCGGGCGCCCTGCTGGGCTGCCGACTGGCTGCTGACCGCCGGTCTTGGTGACCTTCGCGGTCGCGTTCTTCAGGCTCACGCCCACGTCTTCGACGTCGAGTTCATACACGGTGCGCTTGACGCCTTCGCGGTCCTCGTAGGAGCGCTGCTTGAGGCGTCCTTGCACGATGACGCGGGCGCCGCGGGTCAGGGTCTCGGCGACGTTCTCCGCAGCCTGTCGCCAGACGGCGCAGGTCAGGAACAGGCCCTCACCGTCCTTCCACTCGTTCGTCTGCCGGTCGAAGGTGCGCGGAGTGGAGGCGACGCGGAATTTGGCTACCGCGGCGCCGGAGGGGGTGAAGCGGAGTTCGGGGTCGTCGACCAGATTTCCGATCAGGGTGATGACGGTCTCGCCTGCCACAGGGGCCTCTCGGGGTGGGCGGTCGGCCTGCCGCGGGGCAGGCCGACCAGGGAAACAAGATCAGGAGAACAACAGACGCCAGGTGAGCGGTCCAGGGATGCCGTCCGGGTCGCCGCACAGCTCCTTGCGGGAGCGCTGGAAGTCGGCGACGTTCTTACGGTCGGCGTCCGACCACTTCGGGCCCGGCCCGGAGGCGTAGTGCGTGCCGAAGCCGCGCTTCACGAGCTGGGTGCCGAGTTGCTTGATGTGGCTGTTGCTCTTGCCCGGCCCGAAGTAGCTCGCGCCAGGGAACGGTGGGGCGGGCTTCGGCGCCGGGGTGGAGCCGCCGCCGGTCGACGGCTTGGAGCCGCCCTTGCCCACGATCGCCTTGGCCTTGGCCAGGATCTTGGCGAACGGCACGTCGCCCGGGTCACCGTGGTAGTTCTCCGGGACATGGAGATGTCCGCAGACGCCGCGGAAGGCGGTCCACTCGGCGTGGCTCATGCGGGCCGACGTCTTGCCGTACGAGGACGGGTAGGCGGGCCACTGGGACGGACCGGTCAGCGGGATGCCGAGGTGGGTGTGCATCCACGCGATCAGCCCGGCGAGGGCGTCGTAGGCCCACTGCGGGGCGTCCGGCCAGTAGACGTAGTGGACGCCCGCCTTCAGCTTGCCCCAGGTGCGCTTGTGCGCCGGGTCGCAGGTACCGATGAGTTCGATCTGCACCGCGTTGCAGGTGTTGGTCTCAACCCCCCCGGGGGCGTTGACCAGGGCGCGAGCCGAGCGGTCGAGCGCGAAGTGCTGGTAGACGACGAATTTCTTCGTCTTGAAGTCCGGCAGGGCGGTCAAGTTCGGAGCGTCGGCGCCGTTGCGGTAGCTGACGATGCCGGTGCCCTCAGTGGTGTGCAGGACCAGTACGTTCGGCTTCATCAGGGAGCCCTGGTACTGGTCGCCGTACCAGTGGGCGCCGCGGATAGCGCCCGGGTACAGGGTGGTGGTCATGTGCGTGCTTCCTCCGGTGCTGGTGAGCAGGGAGGGAGCACCGTGGCCGCAGTCGGGCGCTAGTGTCGCGTGCTGCCGTGGAGGGCACCCTTCGGCTCTGCGGCGCCAACGCGCGCAGCGGCAGCAGGGAGGAGAGGTTGCCGCAGCGCCCGGCCCGGCAAGGTGCGGAAGCGGTCAGCCGTCGACTACTTCGGCTTCCACGACGCTGCCGTCCTCCAGCTCCGGCGGGTCGGGGTATTGCACGGCGAAAAGCGTCTGGTTGAGGCGTTCGGCGAGCGCTTCCAGGTCGACGTGTTCGTCCTGAGCGGGGGCGCCGTTGTCCAGGCCGGTGATGTCGATGGCCAGTGCTGCGTCCTTGCCGTAGTGGGTGCGGTGCTGCCGCTCCAAGTACCAGGCGTCGGCACGCCAATCCGGTGCCGTGCGGTCCTCGGTGATCTCCTCCACGATCTGGCCTGTTTCTGGGTCGCGGAACTTCCTCGTCGTGACCTTGGTGACGATCCCGCCGTCGGCGACCCTTCTGATGTTGGCCATGGCGCGGGCTCCGGCCATCGCGCGTGCGGTGCGGACCTTCTCGAACAACTCGACGTAGGGGTCCTCGTCCCGGTTGGGGGCCTGCCCGTCTTCGCGAGCGGCGACTTCAGCGCGGCCGCGGGCCATCCACCGGTGGTAGGTGGCGCTTGAGATGCCGGCGGCCTCGGCGGCCAGCTCGACGGCGATGCCGGTACGGGACGCAGCGATGATGCGCCCTTCGACTTCTTCGGACAGCAGGCTGGGGCGCCCGGCGCCTGAGCGGCGCGGCTTGCGGCGGGTGGACATGGAACAGCTCCTCAGCGGCCGGGCGTGAATGCGTGGCCACAGGCCGGGCAGGTGGCCACGCGGCCGCGTCCGCCATCGTCCGGGCTGAGGCCGTCGCTGCCTAGACCTTCGTTGCTGTCATCCGGAAGGTGCAGCACGGGCGCCTGGTCCTCGTTGATGGCGCCGGGCAGGGTTTCGGGGTCGACCTGGCGCAGCAGCTTGTCCAGCTCGTCTGCGGAGATGGCGAGCGAGTCGTAGAGGGCAGCGTCCTCGGTCACGATGTCTTCGAGGTACGCGGCGAGGGGACGGGGCCGCCAGCCACCGTCGGCGCCGATCTTGTTGAGCTTGATGTTGAGCGCCTTGGCTTCGGCGTCGGAGCGGGAGGCCCAGCCGCGCTGTATGGGGACGAGCCATCCGCCGTCGTTGTCCAGGAGGAGCCCGGCCGGAAGTGGTTCGCCACGGGTCTGCATCTCGATCAACGCCTCTCGACGACCGTGTCCTCCCAGGATCTTGTGGGTGCGTTCGTCGGCGATGGGTTGATCGACGAAGCCGTGGGTGCGGATGCTCTCGATGATCCGCTCGACCTCGTGGCGCTTGGGGTTGCCCGGTGCGGGGGCGAGGTCGGTGAGCGGCACGTAGGCGGTGTAGCGGGGAGCGGGCACGGTCTCGGTCACGGCAGTCCTTCCGGCGGTTCGTGGTGCCAGCGGCGGGAGCGGTCTGCGAGCCCGCGGACTTCAACCGCGGCGCCCCGCCTCGCAAGCGGGACATGCCGTCATGGCCGGACCGCGCCCGCCGCTGGGCCGGGGCCGCCCTCGTTCCGGATGGAGCGACCCCGGGGTCCGCCCGCCCCAGGCGACGTCGCCAAAGGGGGTGGAACCCGCGGGAAGGTAAGAGGCACAGCCCGCTTGTGTCGCGGTGTCCCGTCAGGCGCGGTCTCTTGACGCGGAGTTCGGCGGGCGGCGTAACACTCGGTGCGACGCATGCTGTACTATTTGTCGTGGCTGGGAGAGCAACCCAGCCCCCTGGGCCTTGGTGTCACAAATTTCGCCGGTCGACGTACTTACTGGCGGCACCCTCTGCGCCTTGCCCAGGACAGACCCGAAAAGCCCTGGGCCGCCACGCCTTGGGTGAGAAAGGACCCCCATGTCGTACGAAGACGCCGACCAGACGCCGGTGCCCGCCCTGTCCCTGGGTGATGCCGCTCTCCTCTCGGTCTTCGCCAAGGTGTTCAAGGAGAGCGTCGTCCCCGCGATCGACGAGAAGATCGCCGCCGTGAAGGTGCCGCTCCTGGCGGCCTACGACGACCCCGACAGCAGCACCAAGTCCGTGGACGCAAAAGTCAACGGTGTCGCCGTCGCCACGCACACGGTTGCCTTCTCCAGGGACAAGTACGACGTCAGTGACGAAGACGCCTTCACCGAGTTCGCGGAGGAGCACGGTGAGGTGGAGGTCATCATCCGGGCCCGCCCCGCGTTCCGCACCGCGATGCTCAAGCGCGCCACGTACGACAAGGCCACGGGCGACATCGTCGACAAGCTCACCGGCGAAGTGATCCCCGGCGTCGTCCGCATCCCCGGCGGCAAGCCGACCGGCACCATCACCACGACGTGGAAGGACGGCGGGAAGGAAGCGCTGATGGAGGCGTTCTACGCGGGAGACCTCGATGGCCTACTGCGCGGCGTGCCGATGCTCCCTGCCGCGCCCGAGCGCGGCGCCCAGCAGTAGCAGCCCGCGCCCGTCGAACGACGGCCCGGCCGCCCACACCCCCCGCCGCGCGGCCGGGCCCCCTTCCCGAAGGACCACCGCCTTGTCCTCCCAGACCAGCATCGCTCCGGCTCTTGCCGGAGGCATATCCGACCGCGCGTTCCGTCTGTACTGCTACCTCGTCCTGAGGAGCGACGGCGGATGGGTCACCGTCCAGGACGCCGCCGACGCGTGCAACCTGACCAACCACCAGGCCCGCGAACCGCTCTCCGAACTCCGCAAGGAGGGCATGGCCGAATCCCGGCGCGTGTACGAGATGGGCGCCCACGGCCGCAAGACGTGGCACACCTACTTCCGGCTGCCGCAGGAAACGATGATCGAGGCGGCAGCGTGACCCACCGCAGCGCGGTACGCCACAACCACCGCCCCTACTACGTCACGGTCGAGTCCGCGACCGTCCGTGACACCCGCATCAGCTACCGCGCGCTTGGTCTGCTCACGTACTGCCTGGATCAGGCAGACAGTTGGCAGGTGCGCTCCGAGCAGCTTGCACACGGTGAGGGGCGCGAGGGGCGCGACGCCGTCCGCAAGGCGCTGCACGAACTGGCCGCGCACGGCTACTACCGGCTGGAGCGTCGCCGCTTCCTCGACGGCACGACGGCCATGGGCGCCGCAGTCAGCCGGTTCCCCGTCGAACAGTGGGCCCAGGACTACGTCACCTTCGGCAAGAAACTGGACGTCCCGGTCATCGAGCAGCAGGACGGATCGTTCCGCGTTCGCTACCCCAACGGCGACCTCGGCCCTGACGGGTTCACGCCTGACCCCGCCCCCACCGTGCCGGGAGACGCCCCCACGACCGTGCCGGAGCGGGAGCCGCAGCAAGAGCCGCAGCCGGAGCCGAAGTCGGAGGCGAAGCCCAAGAAGAAGACGCGTCGCACTCCTCCGGCCGCCGCTCGTGCCGCCGCGAAGAAGAACCAGCAGGCACGGGCACGGGAGGAGCCAGGCGAAGCGGCCGGCGCGGCGAAGGAGAAGACGCCCGCCCAGCAGGTCGCCACCTGGTACTACGACCACGCGAAACAGCACCTTGGCCCCTACGCGGGCAAGCAGAAGTCCGGGTGGTACTTCGGGCTCGTCAAACTCAGCCAACAGGCCCTGGACGCCGAGTACACGCAGAAGCAGGTGGCCAAGGCGTTCCAGCGCACCGGAGTCCACTTCCCCACGGCGCACCAGTTCCAGAGGGCGCTGAGCGACGAGCGGAACAACAAGCCGATGCCCGCCCAGTACGGCGGACGCCCCGCCCCCTACAGCGACGCTGCGACCTGGGGAGCGGACAGCGCGGCAACTCCAAGAGCCACCCAAGACCACGACGACGGCGCCGTCTTCGGCATCGTCCCCGCCTGACGCGAAAGGAGAACAAGCGGTGAGCACCTTGGCGGCCGCACGCGTCGCTCCCCAGCGGGAGCCCAAGCGCCTGTTCGAGATAACGGACCACATGGTCGCCACCCTGCGTCGGGGCGGAGCAGACCTTTCGCAGCTCGGAGTTCCTGCTCCGCCTGAAGAAGACCCCATCGCGCTCTGGGAGGACGTCTCCGTGCCGCAGGCCCACGCCCGCACCCTTGCCTGGACGAACAGCATGAAGGCAGCGGACCACGACGACTACCTGAAGTGGCGGTTGTCCGACCTGGACGACTACCAGCGGCCGCAGGCGCTGAAGGGGTGGCTCGACTCGCTCGTCGAGGCCAAGAGGAAGAAGGCCAGACCGGACACGATGCACTTCATCGTGTCCGGGAACATCGGGTCCGGGAAGACAACGGCTGTGTCGGCGCTCGGCAACGAAGCCAGCAGCCGGGGCCTGCTCGTGCGCTTCGTCCAGCACGCCACGTATCTCACCTGGCGTCGCCCCGACGGGGGCCCGGACGACATGAGTCGCTACCAGGTCCGCAAGCGCCACGTCGAAGACCCGGACCTGCTCATCCTCGACGAGTTGTGCGGCGAGATGGACGGAGTGCAGACGGAGTTCGTCCGCCGGGAGACCACCGATCTTGTCGGCTCCCGTCTGGCCTCGGGCAGACCGACGCTGTTCTCCACCAACCTGCGCCGCGACGGCATCAAGGCTGTCCTCGGCGAGCGGCTGTTGTCCCGCATTGAGGACCGGGCGTACCTGGCGAAGGTCGTCGGGCCCGACCGGCGCACGCCGCGCAAGCCCCTGGAGTGGTGAATTCGGCATCCGAGGACAGGGGGTGACTGGACTTCAGCGATTAGAGGCAGCGCATCAGGCGGCGGGCCCTATATCGTTTGGGCAACCCGAGGACCGACGAGCATAGGTCCCTCGGGCAGACCCAAACGAAAGGGACCTGTCTTGCCTGCCTTGACGACCGTGCGTGCCATCACCCAGGGGGAACGCGAACTGCGAGACTGGCACCGCAGTCTGCGCATCGGAGCTGCGACCGCGGGCTTCGGAATGATGCTCGCCTCCCTCTACCAACTCCACTGGGCCGGGGCGCTCATCGGCTTCCCGTCCCTCGCTGCCGCCGCCATGGCAGGCTCGCTCGAACTCCTTCTGGCGTTCAACGCGGGAGCCGTCACCAGCATCCGCAAGCGCACGGACAAGGGCACAGAGGGCGGCTACTACTGGTCGCTGTGGTGCATCTTCGCGTTCTTGCTGTGCATCTCGATCGCCGCGAACGTCGGCCACGCCATGGTCGCTCTGTCGGAGTGGTTCAGCTCCGGGGAGGCCCCGGTCGTGATGGTGGAGAACCGCGTGTACGTGTACGCCGTCGGTAGCGCCGTGGCCGCTATGGTGCCGCTGGGAGGCAGCTTCGGGCTGCACATCTCCGGCTTCGTCCGCGCGCGCGGTGCTGGCTCGGACTGGGTCGACGAGGACGGTACGGGTGCACTGCTCGATGCGGGTATGACCGCCCCCGTGGCGACCCCGCAAAGCACGACAGCGGCAAGGCCCGTGGCGGAGGCGTCCGCCCAAGGGGATGCGGACCTTGCGCCCGAGCCGCAGACAGAGGCCCCCGCGGTCGTCGCGAAGGGCGAGGCGCCGGAGCGGCCCGAGCCGGAGCCGGCGGCCGCCCCGGAGGGCGAGTCGGTCAAGGTGCTGCGCGAGGAGGAGCTGTACGCCATCTACAAAGCGGCCCGGGATGCCGACGAGACCCACCGGTTCGGCCCGCGGGGTGATCTGAACCCGACCCAGCTCGGACGCCGCCTGGGCCAGAGCCCACAGAACGGCCGGAAGAACGTCGGCCCGCGCTTCGACTCGCGCTACCGAGCGGAGAAGCAGGAGGAGCGCGGCGACGGAGTGAATCTGGAGGGCCTGGAGGCTGACAACGAGGCCGCTCAGACCCCCTGAGGTTCCACACCTGCACGACGGGGCGGCGCGCCCCCGGGGCGGGGGCCCCCGCCGCTGCTGTGTTCGGTGCTGGCGTGATCCTCGGTGAGCTGGGGTCCGAATCCGAGGGACACGACGTTGACCTGCTGCACCGCATTGAATCTCCGCCCAGACACGCTAAAATAGTACAGCGGACGTCAGAGCGCGAAGCTAAGGCCCTGCGCGCCGCAACATCCGGGAGAGCAACCCGGAAGACCCGAAGCGAAAGGCCCCATTCCGTGGCTGGCATCACCGCGCCCCAGCGCACCCGCAAGAGCCGGAAGCCCACCGGCAAGCCGAACCCACCGATCATCCTGCTCACTGGTCTGGAGAAGACCGGCAAGAGTTACGAGGCCGCGCGCGGTTCAGGCTCGGACCTGGTCGGCATGACGTACTGGATAGAGATCGGCGGCACCGAAGGAACTGCCGACTACTACGGCCGTGTGCCGGGCGCCGACTACGAGATCGTGCCGCACGACGGCTCGTACCAGGACATCCTCGACGCGATCCGCTGGGTGAACCACCAGCCCCGTGTCGACGACAAGCCGAACATGCTGGTTATCGACTCCATGACGTCGCTGTGGGACATGCTCAGCGACGAGATCGCCATGTACGCGCGCAACCGCGCGGTCCGTAAGGCGCAGCGTAACCGTTCCCGCGTACCGTCCCTCGACGACCCGGTCGTCATCGACTCCGACCTGTGGAACCGAGCCAAGGACCGCTGGGGAGAGGTGCTGTGGCTCCTGCGCCGCCACCAAGGACCGTGCCTGCTGCTCGCCCGCACGGAAGTCGTCACGGCCTTCGAGAACGACAAGCCGACCCGCAACACCACCCGGAAGGTGAAAGCGGAGAAGAACCTCACCGCGGCCGTGGACGCGATCGTGGACTTGCACGCCGTCGGCGAAGCCTGGCTCACCGGCGTGCGCAGCCTCCACATGAAGATCCAGCCTGGCGAGACTCAGCGGTTTCCCGACTTCACCGTGGATGCACTGCTGCGCCGCCTGGGACTGCAAGACGCGGCCGACTCCCGCTTCGCCTCTGAACTCCGGCCCGACGCCGAGTTGCAGGAGCACGGCCAGCACCCGGCGCCCACCGGGGCCGCTCCTTCCCTGACCGGCGAGCAGGCCGCCAAGCTCATCCGTGACGCCCTGATGCACCCCACCAACCCCGAGAACGCTCTGCGCGAGCTGCGCGAGGAGCACGGCCGCCGCACGCTCGCGGCCGTGACGACGGAGACCGCGTGGGGAGTGATGAGCGCCGACGACCTGATCACCAAGTCGCTCAACCACCTCAAGGCGAAGGCCGAAGAGGCGCAGGCGGGCGGCGGGCAGCCTGACGAGCGGCAAGGGACGGCGGACCAAGAGGCTGGCCAGGAGGACGAGCCGACGGACGCGGGCGGGCCTGAGCCGAGCGGAGACAGCTCGCCGCCGCCCCCTGACCCGGAGGCCGAGCCGCCTTGCTCCGAGCGTCCGGAGGAGGTCAGCGAAGCCGAGGAGCCGCAGGACATCCCCCGGCCCCGGCCCACCCAGGTGAAGAAGCACAACAAGGTGATGGCGGTGCTGCTCACCGAGGCGGAGATCCAGGCCCGCATCCTGGGCGTGTCGATGCAGGAGCACTTGGAATCGATCTCCGTCCCCGACGAGGGCACGCCGCCGCCGATGACGAAGCTGCGGACGTACGTGATCGAGCACCGCCCCGCCGTCATCGGCCTCCTGGAGGAGCGCGGCGAACGGGACCTTGCCAACGCCTACCGGCTCGCGGGCAAGCCGGAGCTGAAGATCGCTGAGATGTTCGCGACGCTCTACTCCGACCTCGCCACCGTCGGCTGAAGGGCCGTGAGGTGGCGCGCTTCGGATGTCCCGGGCGCGCCACTTCGCACTCCGTACAGGAAGGACGCGACCCGCCACCCCGCCTCCCGCCACCTGCCGGTGGCGCGCCCGCGCGCGCCACCGCCCATCCGGGCGCGCGCCACGCCACCACACCGGCGCGCCTTCCCGTGCAGGCAGCGCGCCATGGCGGCAGGAGCGGGCGCGCTCCCGCCATACCGCCCCTCGCGCATGGCGGTGACGACGCGGCGTCCGAGGCGCCACCAAAATGAAGCGCGCCCCGCGCCACCGTGCCCCTGCCGGTGGCGCGCCGAGCCCTCCGGGCGCGCCACCGAGGGCGCGCCGGGGCCCCGACAGCGCGCCACCTCCGAGCGGACACCGCGCCCGCCCCTGGGCGTGCCACGAGGCGGCGCGCCACGCGCTGATTTGCGGCTTCACCGGCACGCCGCGACAGGGCGCGCCTGCCGCGCTACCGGAACGCGCGCCGGGGCGCTGACACGACCGGACAGGCGGTGGCGGCGCGGACGGGGGGCGCGCGCGTGGCGCGCCGCGATGGCGCGGGCGCGCGGGCAAGAAGAAGGGCGCGCCCCATGCGGAGCGCGCCCAGAGCGAGGGTGCGTCGTCAGCTGGTCGAGCGCGCCTGCGCTCGGCGCTCGGCGCGCCGCTGTCGGCGCACTTCCTCGCGCGCCTTCTGCGCGTCGTCGCGCACCGCGTTGAGCAACGTCGAGAACTCCTCCGGGTACTTCTCGGCGAGGAGCCGCATCGCCTGAAGACGGTGGTTCGGCGCGCTCGGCATCCGCCCCCACCGCGCCACCGTGTAGTTCAGGGTGTACTGGAGGAAGCGCAGCTCAGCTTCCAGACGCGAACGGAACTGAGAGACACGCGCCTCGTGCGCCGTACGGGACTCGCCCTGCAAGGCGGGCAGGAAGTCTTCTGGATTCCGCATCATCCGTGTGGCCAGAGCATGGGTGCGCTGTGCCACCTCTGGCGAGCGGAACGCCAGGCCCTGGACGAAGTCGCGGCCGGTCCGCGAACTGCCAGCGACTTCTTGCACAAACGCCGACCACTCGGCGGCGAATGCCTCGTCGTCGAGCTGCGCCAGGTGCTCAGCCTCGTCCGCAGCGAGATCTTCCACCGCCTCCACCACGGGCTGCCGTGCGTCGCGAAGCTGCTCACGGAAGGCGCTGAGGCGGGTCTGGTAGTCACGCTTGGATTCGCCGTCGTGGCGCTCGACCACCGTCTTGAACTCGCGGGCGGCGCGATCAGCGGCGACGAGCGTCCGCGTGGCCAGCCCTGGCGAGCGGAACGCGGCCGCCTGCACCTCCCGCGACGCCCGCTCGTCGGTGCCGCCCAGTACGTAGGTGGTCCATGCCTCGAAGAACGCCTGGTGCGACATCTTCTTCAGGCGCTCGACCTCTGCCGTGGCCTTCTTGGCAGGTGGCTGCGCGTCGGCCATGCCCGCGGTTCCTCCTGGTCGTCTCGGCTCGCTGCTCTCAAGCCGCGGTGTGCCGCGCGAGGCGGCCGGTGCGTAGTAGGCGATGGCCGCCTCGCCACCGAACCCACTCCGTGTGCCGGGTCATCGCAGGAGCAACCACTCTCCGGCCCTGGGCGCTCTGCACGCGCGCAGTGGTCTTGGGCTGTTGGTCTGCTGGCCAGACCCAGGAGGAAAGGCGGACCCGTACTCCCAGACACCAGCAGCAACCCTCAACGCAGTGGGTTCGGCGGCGAAGCGGCCACCTAAATGCGGATGATACCCGCCGGCATCCCAGCGGGTTACCGGCCGCAGTGCTACCCGGCCTGCTCCGGGGCCTTCGGGCTGGTGACCGACTCGATCACCGGAGCGACCTTGCTCGGCTTCCAGATCAGGTCGTACGTGGCCTGGGAAGCGGCGAGGACCGTGGCGAGCGTGGCGAAGGTGAGGGTGCCGTGCTGGAACTGATCCCAGCCCCCGGACGCGGCCACGGTGATGAGGCCCGCGATCAGGGCGAGGACCACGGCCACCGTCTTCTTCAGCTCCGTCGGCCAGGCCGGGCGCTGCACGATCGCGGTGAGCAGCGGCAGGAGGGCGCCAACCTGGGCGCCGGTGGTGAGCGAGTCGAGCGTCGACATAGCGTTCTGGCCTTCCACGAGGTGATGTAAAGGCCAGAGCCTGCGGGGGCTGAAGGTCTAGTGTCGCGTCCTGGCTCTACGGCGGATCATGCCGCTCGATGTCTGCGGAGATCTCGGCAGGCGGCTCCGGCGCCGGGCGGTGAAGCACATCGCGGACCAGGTCCCGCAAGTCGTGGATGTACTCGACGGCGGCCGCTTTCCAGCGGCGCCACTGGCGCTGCTCCTCTTGAAGATGCTCGACACGGCGCTCAAGGGTGTCGTACTTCGCTTCGAGCGTGGCCATCCGTTCCATGGTCTGGTTCGTCGATGCGCGCTGCTGTTCGAGGAGACTGCTGAAGCCGTCGGTGAGATTCTTGACGGCTGCCGCTTCGGTGTTCTTCTTGTTCTGCCGGTACACCAGCCACGCGCCGCCCAACGCACCGAGCATGCCGAAGAGGGGGGCGAGTACGGGCGCCAGCGAGACGAGCCCATCCACTGGCACTCCCTGGGTTCGATGAATCACGGGTGCGCGGGAGCCGGGGCCGGCAAAGCCCGCGGCTCCCCGCAGCGCGCACACTGCACCGGGGCACCCTTTACTGTCTTGGCCTCACGACGTGACCTGTACGAGGTCGGCGATTGGCTGCTCACAGCCCATGCAGACACCGCGGTACAGCGGCGGCTCGGGAGCGGCGTAGTAGGTGCCGGTGAACGGGATACCGCTGACGGGACAGACGGCCGGGTCGGTGTGGCAGGTCGCGATCATGCGCTGCGCGCGGGGTGTGGGTTCCTCGTCGGTGGATGCCATCAGTCTTCTCCGATGATCTGCCAGTGCACGGTGGTCTCGTCGTTGTCAGTGCGGGTGACCCAGATCGTCATGCCCTCGGACGACAGGCCGGTGAAGCCGACCCCCAGCACTCTGTTGCCGGGGTAGCCGGTGTTAGCGGTGAGCTGTGCTCGGAACTTGGAGCCTGCGATGTTGCCGCCGGACAGCGTGACGGGTGTGGGCACGTTGGGGGTGGGTTTGACCTTGACGACCCCCATGACGATGTTGTCGGCGCGCAGGACACCGTTCGCTCGGATGGCGGGGCCGCTGATCGTGGCCTGCTCCGCGGTGAGCTGGATTCGGCTGCCCACGGTCACTGCGGTGCCGTCGAGTACGCGTTCGGCGACCCATTTGTCGTTGCCCTGCCACGTTCTCCACCGCACGGCAGCTCCGTCGCGGTCGCTGAACTTGCCGCTGTGGGTGACAAGGGCGGCTTCCGAGCCCTGGCCCGCCACCTGGAGATAGGCGTAATTGGTGCCGTCATCGCTGGTGAAGTACAGGAAGGGCGACGTCGAATTGGGTTCCAGCACGATGCGCTGTGACCCGTGGCCGTACGCGGTGAGCCGTGATGCGTCCATCACGATGCGTCCGCCGGTGGCCGCAGTTCGTAGGGTCGCGCCGGTGATGATCTTCCCGTCGATGGCCTTCGCGTCGAGCTTGTCCGCGGTCACCGCGCCGTCCGCGATCTGTACCTTGCCGAGGACCGGCTGTACGACCGCGTTGTCGAAGGCTACGGTGCCTGCGGTCGCGTCGTACGAGCCGATTCTGATCTCTGCCTGCACCGTGCCCGGCGGGGCTTGTACGTTGCCGGACAGCTCGTTCCAGGAGCCGCGGGTTGGGTTGCTGTTGGTGACGTGCCCGAATGTCACGTTGCCGGCGGAGTCGATCCACCGTGCGTAGATCCGCACGGAGGCGCCCGTCCAGTCGGTGGAGGGCATCGCGTCGACCGCCAGGTGCAGCTGCTGCCCGGCCAGGATCGGGAACGTGGACAGGGACAGGGTGCGGATGACCGGTGCAGCAGAGGCCGCGTTCACCAGGACGGCCCGTGCCGAGCCGTTGCCGCCGTCCGCGATGGACCAGTACGTCTGCCCGGCGACCAGCGCGGCGCCTCCTGGACCCTCGAAGGAGGGGTCCGGCAACATGTTGGGGCTGCTGGCGATCGTGAGCCGGTCCGCGGTGATCGATCCGACCTTGATGTGGGTGGCGTCGATAGCCCCGGCCCTGATGTGGCTCGCGTCGATGCTGTTGACCGCGATCTTGTCGGCCGTGACCGACAACGCCGCTATCTTGTCGCTGGTGATCGCGAGACTGGCGATCTTCTCCGCGGTGACCGAGAGGCTGAGCAGCTTCTCCGTGGTGACGGACTCCGCGGCCAAGTGGGTGCCGTTGACGGCTCCGAGGGCGATCTTCGCCGCGGTGACGGCCGCCTTGGTCAGCTTGGTCTCGCTGATGATGCCGTCGAGAACGTCCTGCGCGACGACCCGTCCCGGGCCGACAGGCCCCGCAGCCGCGGACGGCTCACCACCTGTGCCGGACAGGGTGCGAGCCAGGAACCGTACGTGCACGGGTACTTCGGTGGGTATCAGGAAGACGCCACCGCGCGGCGACTCGATCGTGCCGACCTGCGTGATCTGCGTCGGCTCGAACACGCTGGCCGTGGAGGCGTGCACCTCGATACGGGAGAAGTCCAGCGGTGCAGAGAGCGCGTCGGTGAACAGCCCGTCCCAGGTCGCCGCCACACCCCCGCGAGCCTCCGCAAGAGTCGGCGTACTGGGGGTCGGGGGCGGGGGCCCGTTGACATGGATGACACCTGTGGTGCCATCGCCCTGCTCGCCGACGACGACCTGGAGGGAGCCGTCCTCGTCGTACACCTCGATGGACCCGCCGTCAACGGACGCGTTCGTCAAGGAGTTGGACCGCTCCAGGTCCTGGATACGGCGCTCAAGCTGCGCCAGGTAGGCCGCGAAGTTCTTCGCCTGCTCGCGCTCGTCGAGACGAAACGACGTGGTCATGTGGTAGCTCCTGTCGCCTCAGCCGTAGTGGTCAGCGCGGGTGAGGGTGAGCACGGCTGTACCGGCCGCGGGGTCGATCTCCTCGGCCGTGACCCGATGCCAGATGGCGAGTTCGCCGACCCACGGCACGTCGACTTGCACGAGAATCCGGTCGCCCAGATGCCAGGAGCCCAAGGGGGCGTTGGGGTGCTGGCGGACAGCGATGGAGGGGATGGTGAGCTGCGCGGAGTGCTTGGCGCGCTCGGTGCGGCCGTACGCGGTCAGGGTGCGGTGGTTCTTCGTGCTCTTGCGGGTGATGACCCGGGCGCGGCGCAGCCGTCGGTCGTTGGTCACCACCCGGGCCCGCGCGGTCTTTGAGCCGCTGCCCTTGCCCAAGACGTAGACCTGGTTGGCGAAGAACTCGCCTTGTCCGCCCGGCGTTGCGATCTCAACGATGTTCTCGCCGCTCGCGAAGCGGAGATCTTTACGAGCCTTGCCCAAGCGGCGTGTGCCGAGGTCCAGGAAGTGCTCGACTTTCTCCCGGTTGCCGTCCCAGCGGTGCCGCTCGCGGAAGTCTGCATGCGCGAGGTTCATGACCTCGGTGATCGTGCTGCCGCAGTCCGGGGTCTCCCACCACTGGAGCTGCCAGGGATCTTGCCCGTTGGCAGAGCCCAGCAGGTGCCCGGAGTCATGGCGGTCGACGATCAGCCCGAGATCGCCGCCCTTGTAGGACTGCAAGTGGTCCCAGATGTGCCGGACGACGTCGTAGGCGTCCCACCGTCGACCGATCTTGTCTTTGGGGCGCGGCGGCATCTTTCTCTTCGGGTGAGAGCCGTCGACGTACCCGTCGTGGTTCTTGTCCCGCCCGTCGTACTTCCACTTCTGCTTGTGCTTGCCGCCGGAGACGATCGTGGAGCCCAAGTACGGCATCCCGTTGGGGTAGGCGGTGTAGCCCGCACACTCCACGCGCATCGCCTGGCCCTGGAAGGACACTTTGGTGACCAGACCGCCCCAGCGAATGTGGCCGTTGTACTCGGCATAGAGCGTGGTCGCCCACTCAGTGATGACGGGCAGGCCGTCCGGCCGGGCCATGAGCCGCATGTACTCCGGGGCGATCGTCCCCGTCATGGCGCCAGGGCCGTTCAACTCTGCTTTGGGCACCGAGTCGGCGACGAACGGCACGTCCCAGTCCAGGAAGTCGCGCGTGGTGGAGCGCTGCGCGATGTACCGCCACCCGCTCATGCGACCACCGGGGCCTGGCTGTAGGTGATCTCCGTGGCGAGGACGGTGCCGTTGTCCGCACGGAGCACCCCGGACATGCCCTCGGTGCCGATGCCCTGCACGGCGATGGGCAACACCGCGCCGCGGTCAGCCGGGGGGAGCGCGAAGGTGTGCCCGCACACCGCGGCGTGGCGTCCGGCGTGCTGGCTGACGAGAGGGAAGCTGCCACCGACCTGCTCGCCTACGATGACCCGCAGCCGCACGGAAGCCTCCGTGGCGTCAGCGTGCAGAACGCCGGTGAGGTGAGCGTGGACCGTGACGTGCGTCGCCCAGGGCGGCGCCGGTTCCTGCCAGCGCGCGCCGAGGGGGAAGTCTTCCCAGGTGTCGGTGAGGAGGCCGACGTCGTCGGGGTTGGGCCAGACGCTGTGCAGGTAGCGCCGCACCGTGTGTGAGCGCGGACGGGCCAGGTGCCGCAGGTCGGTGATCATGCCCTGGGTGATGACGGACGTGGAGGCGGGTACGTCGATGCGCGCCAGGGTGACGGCCGTTGACGCCGCATCGACGTCCTGGAGGCTGGTAGTCCCCGGCGGAACGTCGGAGATCACGCGGGTGTGCACGTAAGGGCCGACGGCCGGGTCCTCGGGCAGCGGCCACGTCTCCCCGCCGTAGGGGTCCTCGATCCGTGCGATGACCAGGTCCGAGCGGGGCCCGTCGGCGGACGTCGGCTCGATGTCGGCCAGGTCGGCGATGGGTAGGCGGGCCGCGTATGCCTCACCGCCGGCACCGGATCGGGGGCGGGCGGCGATCATTGCGCCGGTGCTGACCTGGACCGCGGAGCCGGGCACCTCCAGTGCCGTCACGACGAGGTCAGGGGGCGCGACGATTCCCTCACCGCCACCCGCGGCCGCCGCTACGACCAGGCGCAGTGTCTCCTCGCTTGTCGCCGTGCCCTCCACGAACCACGGGATGCCGTCCCACACCTTGCGTTCTCCTTCACCTTGGTTTCAGGTGAGGCGGAGGGTGAAGGGCGGCGCGGCTTTGTGTCTCGTGCTCACCACCAGGTGTGGGCGTTGCGCCACCGGATCTGCACGTTGGGGCCCGGTCCGCGCTTGTCGACCCGCGTGTATGTCAGGTGGGCGCCCCAGATACCTGGGGGGATGGTCATGTCGGCCAGGCGCGGCGAGGACCTGGTGAGCTTGTCTGCGACCGACGACTGGGAGCCGTCGTGCTTGGTGAGCAGGACCGTGCGGGACCACGGCCGCGCGTCGATCTCGACCGACTCGCCCTGCTTGATCGTCATGTTGAGCTTCACCGCCCACAGGTTCTGGAACTCGATCCGCGGAGCTGTGCACGGGCCCTTGATCTCGATGACCGGCTGCGTGGCGATTCGGCCTGCGTGCTGGATGGCCACGGTCTTGCGGACCGGCTGCGTCATCCACGGCGGCAGTGCATCACCCCACCAAGGCCGTCCCGGTCGCCACGGAATGTGGAACCCGGACATGTCCCACATCTCCCGAACCTGCTCCTCCTCGTCGTAGAAGCGGTCGTCGATGGCCTGGAACTCGCAGATCACCGGCACGTACCCGCGCGCGGCGAAGCGGGAGTGGACGACGTCGAATTTGCGGGGCCTTCCGTACAGGCGGCGGGTGCGTCCGGCGGAGTTGTGCACCAGCCACGCCACTCGGGTGGGGCGCATACGGATTGGGTCGGCTCGCCAGACCTGCCGCAGCATGGCCACGCCGTCCTGGACCCACTCGGCGGATGAGCCCTTCTTCTTGAGCAGGTTCAGGTACGCCTCGTTGTCGACCCAGTCGCCGATGCGCCGGTCCTTGATCATCCAGTACGGCACGGGGTAGTGCCGGTCGACCGGCGCGTCCACTGCGTCCACGCCCAGCTCGAAGGTCACGCTGGCGGAGCGCTGGTAGTCGCGGCCCAGCCGGTTGCCGTCCTCCCCGGGCAGCGGCTGGTCGCCGACTTCGAGTTCCGCCAGCTTCACCTCTGGCTCGCTGAGGCAGTACATGCCGCTGGCCTGCGTACCGAAGTGCAGAGCCGCACCCGGCAGATGGTTGTAGCTGTAGTAACCCAGGTACCACTCGCCGGAGCGCATCAGCCGACTCCTCCGCCGAGTCGGACCTTCCGCAGCTCGTACATGGCGTCCTCCATGGCGTTGCCGACGCCAGCGACCTGGCCGACGTTGATGTTCAAGTCCCCGCCGACCAGCGCCGCGGTGTTCGCGGCGGCAGCTGCCGTGCGCGGCGGGCTTGTTCGAGTGGGGCGGTACAGCGACTGGGCGCCGGCGGACTGGTTCAGCGCACCGTTGGCGAACTGCTTCAAGTCCCGCCCGTAGACGACGGTTCCGCCGAAGAACCCGGCGACAGTGCCGAGGATTTCTTCCGAGCGCTTCCGCTTTGACGGCGCCAGCGGGATATACGCCTCGCCGGGGTACGTCTCGGGCTCGGCCCACAGGCGCATCTCACCCGCCTTCGCGATCTGTGCGATGTGCCGTTCGCTGCCGTTCGCGAACGCCTTCACACGACCGGCCATGGCGCGGATGCCGCCGTCGGCGTAGCGGACGATCCCGCCGTCAGCGTGCTCGGAGACGTACGGCTTGCCCTTCGCGGAGTACACAACGGTGACGTGCACGGTCTTGCCGGTCAGGGAGTTGATCCGGCGCTGGATAGCCCCGACCTGCCCGGAGGCCGTGCCCGCAGGCGCGGTGATCTCGACCTTCTTCCCCTTGAGGCCCCTGATCTTGTAGCCCAGGTCACGCAGTTGCTGCTGAGCGAGGCGGGTCGGGGCGTCGACCTTCACCTTTCGGTTCGCGGGAAGGTCAGCGACCTTGTCCCGGACGGCCTTCAGCTCACCCGCGGCCCTGCGGATGATGGCCTCAACCGTGACCTTCTTCTTGGTGGGCGCGGCCTTGATGTCCGCGGCCAGAGCCGCGATGTTTCCGCGCGCCGCGCCGGTCGGGGCGCTGACCGCCACCTTCTTGCCGCCGGGCAGCGTCTTGACCTTGAACCCAAGGGCCTCAAGCTGTCGGCGCGCCTCCGCGGTAGGTGCGCTGATCCGGATGGTCTCCCCGACCTTCAGGCCGTCGAGCTTGCCGCGCAGGCTCAGGAACTCGGCCATGGCCTTGTCGACGCCGGAGGTCTTCATGATCGTGGTGATGGTGTCGGGGATGAAGCCCATCTGGTCGGCGAGTTGCTTCGCCTGGTCCTTGGGGATGCCCATGTCGGTCGCGAGCTGGATGGCCTTGGATCGGGCCCGCTCCATCGCGCCCTGGCTCTTGTCCATCGCCTCAGACATGGGCATCACGCTCTGCTCCGCAGCCTCTTTGGCCTTGGTGGCGACGCCGAGCATGGAGTCCCGCAGCTCTGTGAGCTGACTGTTGAGCGTCTGGCCGTTCCGTGAGGCGGTGTTGACAAGGCCGTCACTGTCGACGAGGGCTTTGCCCCAGCCCTCGGCGTGGTTGATGTTGCTCTTCATCGTGTCGTCGATCTGCAACATCACTGAGTTGAGCTGTGCCTGCGCGTCGTGAAATGACTGGGAGTTGCCATTGAGGGCGTCGAGTGCGCGGCGCAGGCTGTCGACGCGTTCGTCAGCGCTCTTGGTTTTGTCGCTGAAACCCTGGACGGCGGACTGGAGTCGGTTGTATGCGGAGGTGCCGGTGCTTGCCGTGCCGTTGGATGCTTCGTTCAGTTCCTTCGCTCGGGTCTTCGACTTGTCCAGCTCGCCGCTCATTTCCTTCAAGGCGTCAGCGGCGGCCTGGTACTTCTCGCCCTGGGGGGACAACTTGGGGACCCAAGTGTCGGCGCCGATCTGGGCGTAGTGCTTGGTTCCTTCTGCGAGACTCCGCAGCTTCTTCTCCAGCCCGTCGATGGAGCCGCCCTGGTCGAGATAAGCGTCCGTGACCTGCTTGAGGGAGACGTCGGCACTGCGGAGGGTGTCGACGAGCTTGCCCTTACCGTCCGAGAGCTTGACGTCCTGGAGGTACTGCGCGGCCTGAGCCCTGACATTCGCGTCGATCTGCCCGTTCGAGTCCGCGAGAGCCTGGGACAAGGAGCTGATGCGTTCCTCATGCGCGGCCGCGGCGCGGGCGGCCGCCTCCTGCTTCGAGGCGAGATACCCGAGCCCGATGGTGACGCCAGTGATGGCGATGCCGAGGGGCCCGCCGAGCGCGGACACCATGCCGCCCAGCGCGTTCGATGCCACCCGGTTCGCGGCTCCGATGCCCCGCAGGGTGCCGGACAGACGGCCTCCCTCGCTGGCAGCACCCCGGTAGGCGGTGCGCATCTGGCTCCAGACGCCTACCTGCTGTCCGGCGACCGCGGTGCCGTTGCGCAGCACTCCGACGGTGCTGTTCATCGACCGGCCCGCAGCCATGACAGACGTACTCAAACCGCGCATCATGCTCGTGACGCCGCTGATCACCTTCAGCATGAGCAGTGTGCCGAAGAAGGCGGACAGCGCGAAGTTCGCACCGGGGAGCACATGCATGAGCGAGTTGAAGGCGTGCACCACGCCGTTGAACGCGACCAGCAAGAGGCCGAGCCCGCTGCCGGCCGCCGACAGGTTGCCGATGGCGGTGGCCAGATTGGAGACCACACTGATCAGTGCGGGACCGATCGAATGCCCGATGCCGTCGAAGAACGTGCCCAGTGCGGGCATCAACTGGGTCCTGATCTGCCGGATCAGGTCGGTGACGCCGTTGTCTTTCGCAGCCCGTCCCAGACCGCGAAAAAAATCCGCGACCAGCAGGTTCAACTCGTGGAAGGTTGGAGCAGCGTCGGAGAAGAACTGCTTCATCGACGTCTGGCCCTTGGCCGAGTTCGCCCACCGCTTGAAGCGGGTCATCGAGCCTTCGAACCCGTCGAGTAGAGCGTCGCCGCTGTCCTGAGCGGCCTTTCCTACTCCTCCAAGGCCCTTGACCAGGTCCCAGGTGGAGCGCCCGAGTTGAGTCGCCTTATCGCCCGCGTGATCGAGGAACTTGGCGAGGGAGCCGGTCTCGCGTCCGGCCTGGACGGAGGCGCGCGCATACTGGGTGAAGCGTTCGATGCCGCCGCTGACCCGCTCGACAAAAGGGCCGGAGGCCACCGCAAAGTCAATGCCCGCGTGGCCCAGGTTCGCGAGCCCATCGGTCATGTGCCCGATGGCGGTGCTGTTGGTGGCCGCGATCGTCTTGAAGTCCCGGCGGAACGGGCCGCTCTGCATGAACTGCGCGCCGCGCTTGGCCAGGTCGCCCATCTGCCCAGCGGTGTCGCCGAGCGAATCTTTCAGCAGGGGCAGCACTGCGGAGGAGAGCGGCTTGACCTCATCCGCGACCTGCGAGAAGAAACGTTCCTGCGCCGACTGGCGCATCTTGCGCCATGCGCCGCTCAGGCCCCCGACCGTCGTGACGGTCTTGCGAGCCGAGGTCGACAGTCCGTCGAGGGACTGCGCCAGCGCCTCCTGCTGGGCCGCCGTCAGCTTCGCCCCGGAGCCTGCCTGCTGCTGCGCCTTGAGGGTCTGCTTCAGGGCCTCGCCGAACCCGGCAAAGGCCACCTTCGTGCCGATCGCCGCGGTACCGGCCGCGACGATCAGCCCGGGTATCGCGCCGAGAACACCGACGGCTGGCGCGGCCGCTGAGGCGAGCGCCGTCAGCCCGGCACCGTACTGGGTGAGCGCAGCGACGGCGGGCTGTGCCAGGGAGAGCAGGGAGCCGATGCCGAGCATCCGCATCGTCCCGCGGCCGCGCGGGAGCCGTATCCGCACCGGCACGTTGACCGGGGTGCGGTCGGCTTCCCCCTGGGCTCCGCGGATCAGGCTGCGGACGCCGGAAAGCAGACCGCCACCGCGGCCGCCGCGGTCGGAGTCGCCGTCCGGGCGGACGGGCACACGCACGTCCGTACCGGCGATCCGCCGTGCGATGCCGTCCAGCTCGGTGCGCAGCCGCTGGTCGTCGACCTTGATCTTGACCTTGGCGCTGACGCCCTTCGACGCCTCTTTGACGGCGGTGTCGAGCTTCTTGCGCAGGCCCTTGGAGTCGACCTTGACCTTGACCTTGACGGCCAGGCCCTCGGCGGCCGTCTCGATCTTGCTGCGCAGGTTGCGCGCGAACCCGGCGAGGTCGGCGACGACCGGCACGTCCAGGCGGCCAGCCTGAAGGCCCTCAGCCACTGCGGACCATTCCTCTCTGCATCGCGGCCGCGAGCATCTGCCGGTGCCCCGTGAAGTTGGAGGCGGACTGCGGCTGCGGCTGCGCGCCGCGCCGCTGGTGGGCGGCGTCGGCGGGGTTGAACGGGCGAGGGATGGACTTCGGTTCGTCACGTCGCCGATCGGCGGCCAGAATGCTGACCTCTTCGATCAACTGGGCCAGGAGTTCCGTCTCCTTCGTCCACCCGTTGATCTGGGCGGACTGGAGGCGGGAGTTCTCGGGGAGGCCGTCGATCAGGACGATCAGACGCCTCAGTCCGATGAAGCCGGGCTCTCCTGGCTGCCGCCAGACTCCTCGGGCGTCGAGCCCGTGGTGGAGGCTGAGGTCGGACTCGACGTCTCCCCATCGCTCTCGGAGGAGTCGCCCAGTCCGAAGGACTTTCCCAGGTCAACTCCGTAGACCTTGATCAGGCCCATGGTGAGGCGGACGTACGCAGGGAGAGAGGGCCCCAGGTCCTCGAACCGCTCGTACTCCTCCTTGCCCAGGAGGATGCGGTGCACCTCATAGATCGCCTCGACGAACCGGCGCGGCAGATGCGGGCGCTTGAAGAGGAGGTCAACGACGAGGCCGACCGTGGGGTTCTCGCTGGCCTCGACGACATCGCGGAGCAGACCGACCAGGTCCAGCTCCTCGGAGAGCAGCGGGTCGAGTGCCTTGGCCGGCAGCTCGGCCGGATAGATGAACTGCTCCTCGCGGTACTTGACCGGGATGCCGTGGGGGTACTGGACTTCCCGCCGCTCGGCGGCGTCGAGGTCGATGACGAACGACATGAAGGGCTGGCCTCTCGTGTACGCGGGCTGAGTCGCGGGGTGCGACAGCGCGCGGACACTGGCAAGCCGGGACGGCTTGCGTCGCGCGCTGCCGCAGCGAGAGGTCAGCCGGACGCCGGAGGCGAGACGACGGCCGCCGGCTGGAAGGCCGGGTCGTCGGTGATCAGGTACCAGGCGTCCACATCGTCACTGCCCTGGAGAGCAAGGCGCAGCGGCAGAATCGCTTCCTTGGTCTTCGCCAGCTCCTTGGAGACGCCTTCCATCTGCATCGTACGAGGCAGCATGTAGCGGTAGTGCTTGCCGCCGTCGATGACCTCGATGCACGCGGCGATCTCCGTGCGCCCTCCGATGCGGGGAGGGACGAACCGGTAGTGCTTCTGGGTGCCTTCCTTGGGCGTGATCTCCGTGATGGAACCGCCGCCGTACACCGCTCGGAAGTTCTCGCCAGACCACTGCTGCAAGTCGACTTCGAGGGTGCCCGCGTCCTGGGTCTGGAAGGTGCGGGTCGGGTAGCTGCTCTGCGCCGAGCGCACCTGCTCGAAGTTGGGCTCTGAATTGAACTTCAGGCTGTCCTCAGTGGTGAAGCCCACTGCGCGCCAGCCCTCCGGCATGGGGGCCGTGGCGTCACCCGGAGCGTTGACCCCGATGGCTGCGAGCCACACGCGCGTGAGTGAAGGGATGAGGATTTCGTTGCTGTTAGCAGTCTCGCCTGCCATGACGTTGGTTCTCCCTGGTCCGGTGATCGGGCCCGGGAACCTTGGGGAGAGGCGGCGCTTAACGTCGCGTGCTGGCCGGGGGCGTCACGGCGCTTCCCAGAGGGCCCGTGCGACGTGCTCGGTTCCGCGCGGTGTTCGGGGACGGCTCGCGCAATGCCAGCCTCCGCGAGGCGGGCGTCGCGCGATGACCCGCCACCCGGCCCCGCGGAGGCTCGCCCCGGTTTCACCGGCCTGCGTGTACGTGATCAACCGTGAGTAGCCCAGGGCCTGAGCTGCGCGCCAACAGGCCGCATAGAGCATGCTGTTGGCGTTGCGGACGCCGTCCGTCGCGGTGCGGGTGACCTCCAGGGTTTCGCCGTTGTCGAGATGGCGTGCGACGGGCCGCCCGACGATCGCGACGGCCCGCAGGACGCCGTGCTGGTCGGCAGCGCCCACGCTGAAGACGGCGCCGACCGGCGGTTGATGGTGCCTGTGCCACTGGGCGACGAACTCTTTCGCCTGCTTCTGCCGCAGGGGCACGAGGTGCAGCCTCACCCTCTCGTCGCTCGCACGCATAACCAGGCCCTCGCCTACGGGTGCAGGGTGACCAGCAGGCCGAGGAGCCAGCGGGGCTGTCCGTCGACGAGCGGGGACCACAGCAGAGCGCCGGAGGGCCGAACTCCGCTGATGACGGGCTGGCCGGGCGTGTGCGGGGCCTCGGGAAGCTCCGTGGCCGCTGCCGCGCAGGCGAGGGTGATCCGCCGCAGCTCGGCCTGCCCCGGCCAAC
Source organism: Streptomyces sp. NRRL S-920 (assembly GCF_000717945.1). Taxonomy (NCBI): domain Bacteria; kingdom Bacillati; phylum Actinomycetota; class Actinomycetes; order Kitasatosporales; family Streptomycetaceae; genus Streptomyces; species Streptomyces sp. NRRL S-920. Next base: position 52,284 of record NZ_JODF01000004.1, on the reverse strand, counting down.
CGCCGGGGTCGCCGTACACCTCCAGCGTCACCTCGGGCTCCGTTGCCCAGGTCAGGGAGCGCATATCGCCGCCGGGCCCGTGGGTGACGCGCAGGTGCGGCCACGGCGCCTCGGAAATCCCGGACACGCGGCCGGGCCCGCCCAGGGCCTTGGCCACGAGCGGGTGCGGTTGGAGCCAGGCGAGGAGAGCCGAGACCGGATCAGCGTCGGCGAGTTCGTACGTCGCGGCCATCAGGTACGGGCGACGTAACCCTGGCGGCGCAGGCGACGGGCATAGTCGGCGGACACGCGGATCTTGTCCCCCGGCTGGTAGCTGCGGCCCTCGATGTTGAGGTGGTGCGACAGCGTGATGGTCTCCGCCCCCGGACCAGCTGAAGAGGCGGCGCGGACGGTCTTGACCTCGTCGGCCGGAGCCCCCGGCGCGGCGGTCTTGGTGAGGTTCTTGGTAGTCATGCCGCGCACTGTGGGCGGCATGACGCCTTTGTGTCGCGCGCACTCGGGAGATCGCCGACGCCGCAAACGCGCTGCTTCCTCGTCGTGGGCTTAGCCGCCGGACGGCGGAACCTCTGTCGACGCCGAGCCCGTCAATTGACGTGTTCTGCCTACGTATTAATTACCGCAAAACGGGATCAGACGGTCCGACACCTTGACGTCAACGGATATGATGGCAGTGGCGGAAAAGGGCGACCGCCCCCGCCATGGTATCCGTCGGCATAAAGGCGTCACACCGTCTGACCTGCGGAAATGCCCTTTGAGTCATGCCTGAAGTCCCTCCAGTGTGGTTGTTGTGCCGGGAAGCCGACACCTCGAACCGGAGGGACCACGAATGAGCAGTAAGAAGCGCACCGCTGTCGACGGCCGCGAAGCCAGATGGCGAAAAGTGCCCTGCCAGTGGCGCCGTCCACAGCCTCTGGAAGTTACCGAGCCCCTGGCATCCATCTCGCTGGTGGCGTCGGTCGCCGGATACGTCCCCGAGGGTCCAGCGACGGTCGGCGCCACCGTCGCCTTCGCCCTGCACGCGGTGGCCACGTTGGCGACGCGCTGCGTGCGCCGTACCCGCGAATGATGTGCAGCCTTGTCAGCGTCGTGCGGCCACGATCGCCGCGGCGCGGGCCATGAAGTGAGTGCCGTCAGCGACCAGGTTGCCGGGGTAGACGGTGCCCACTTCGGCCTCCACGACCATCGGGCCGCGCGCGGTGACGGTTACGGTGACCTTCTTGCCGGTGATGATCGGCTGGCCGGTGCTGATGTTCCGGGCGATGCCTTCCGGGTCGATCGCCGTGGTGCAGCGGCAGTTCTTCAGGTTGGCGACGGCGCGGGACGACTGGTCACGGGGCTGGTGCATGTACGTGTTCGAGCCGACGCCGCGGTGGCGGCGGTCCCAGTCCATGGAGTTGACGGTGAAGCGCAGGTTGCCGGGCACGACTTGGCCCTGTGCCTGTAGGTGCGTGGGGCGCACCTTGTCGTCGGCCATCGTGACCCATCGTTTGGTGGGTGGAGCGAGGCGCTTAGCCTCGACCTCGACCTGGTGGGCGATGCGCTGGACGTGTGGGGCGATCATCCGCGCCAGCAGCGTCTCCAGCGCGGGGTTCGGGGTGAACTTCGCCGCCATCACGGCACCTCCGGCGGATTACGGGTGGCGGTGGCCTGGACGTAATCGACGACGGGACAGCCGGACACCTGATGCAGGCGGGCGGTGGTGACCGTCCACGTCATGCCGGTCTCGTCGCCGACGACGTCACCGGCCTCCACCGGCCAGGCGGCCGGGTCCAGACGCAGAGACCAGGGGCCGTCGGGCTGTTCCAGCGCGGAACCGGGCCAGGTCCCGCGCGGTTCTGGCCGTTGGCTCGGGTCGGGCGGTACCGGGACGCCGTTCGCGTCTCGGGCCCACGGATGCTTGAACGCGTAGAGCGTCAACCGTCGGTTCGGCAGGACGACGGCCACCGTCTTCAGCCCTTCCCCGGGGTGACCAGAGCCTGACGGATGCCCGTGGTCACCGCGGTGATGTACGCGGTGAAGGCCGGGGTGGTGTTCTTCCGGTTCGCGCGGCTCATGTCTCCCTTCTCGAAGAACTGGGCGCGCTGGGCGGTGGTGAGTTCGAGCTGCACGCCCATGCGGCGGGTGCTGCGGTTGGCGATGTTCGCCGGGTCGTTCCCGTTCAGTTCTTCAGCAGCCACGCTGACCGCGAAGCCGGCGGCGGCCAGGGCCTCGCCGATCTGGTCCCGGAGGTTGTAGTCGAGCCCGCCGAGGTAGGTCATCGCCGTGGTGCCTGCCGCGCCGTGCCAGGACACGATGTGACTCGCCTCCTTGGCCATCGTCAGGCCCTGCGGTTCATCGAAACGCGTCGAGGTGATGTGCAGCTCCGAGTTGGTGCCTGCCTCCTTGAACGCGTCGAGGGTGTAGAAGTCGTGTACGTCGCCTGCGGCTGCGTCGGCCAGTTCGGTGGTGCCCTGCTCGATCCCGCCCCCATGGATGGCCAGATGCAGCAGGCTGGAGAACGCGGAGGTGCGCCATATCCGCTGGTAGTGGATACCTTCGATCTGGCCGCTCGCCAGTTCCGCGTACGACTGATAACGGTCACCCACGGGTCTGCTCCCTTCTTCCGGTCAGCGCCAGTGGCGGCTGGATGAGTACGGCCACGGCGCGCGCGGCGGGCGAGAGAGTGGTTGGAACACCAGGCGGCGCAGCCGGTTCAGGCTGCCGATCACGGGGACAGCGCCCGCCTGCCCCGGGGCAGGCGCGGAGTCGTACGAGACCGACTGGCCTTCAGCGCTCACCGAGGAGACGCGTCGGCTCGCCCCCGCGTTCTCGCCGGGACGCTGACGTACGGACTCGGCGGCGTGCGCGACGACGTACCGCACCACCGACTCCTCCCGGGCGCCGTTGAGACCGACAAGGAGATCCACGTCGTACGTCCCGTCGGGGTTGGCCCGGTAGGAGACCACTTCAGCGATGTCGTCGAGGTGGACGGGCCAGGCGTCGATGTCGTCGAGAGCATCTGCCCAGTGCGGGGTGATGCCGCGCAGGGTGGTCGCAGTCGGCACCAGTGTCCGGTTGAGGTAGGCCGCGACGTCGGCTTGCGCGTTGCGGATCTCTTCCTCGTACGTGCTGCGCTGGCCGGAGGTGAGGGGAAGCGGGACGCCAAGGGCATCGGCGACGGCTTCGGGGGAGGCGACGAGCCCCTGGCCCGTGGGGAGGTCGAGGCGCACGGATGTGTCCGTGACAGGCTGTGCCACGGAGTTGGGGGTGAAGGTGACCGCACCCCAGTAGCGGCCGGGCGCGACCACCGGCAGATCAAACCGGTACGCCCCGGGGCGGAGCCGGACGGCGGGCGCGGCTGACGCGACAACCGGCCCGTCCCGTTCGGGCGTCGTGTAGAGGTCGAGGCGCGTCACCTCGCCGCCAGCCGGGCCCGGGTCGTAGTGCGCTCCGGCCCACATGGGCTTGTGGTCGTAGACCGACACCCCTGCGCTCCCTTACTGCTTGCTGCCGGCGCGCGCGGCCTGCGCGTCGAGACGTTCACGAATGCGGGCAGCGATGCTCTCGGAGACCACGGCACCCTTGGGCTGGAGCAGCCGGGTGACGGGGTTGCGGTGCGGTCCCAGGAAGGTGTGCTCGACCAGGCGGACGGTGCACTGGAGCGTGGAGCCGAACGGGGTGAGCGGGACGAACACGGCGTCCACGTTTGCGGGCGGCTGGCTGGTGGCGTCGTCGAGGATGATGTCGGACAGGTTCTCCCCGTCGGGGATGACCTCGGTGGGTGTGACGTACGGGCTGGGTGCCGGAGGCTCGGGGGCCTCGTCGACGTGGGGCGGCTCCAGCGGGGCGGCGTCGGGTGCGGTGGGGGTCGAGTCGGCCCCGGTCTGCGGGGTGGTCGCCTCAGACGGGGTGTCCTCACCGGTTGCCTTTGCGGCGGACTTGCGGGTGCGGGCAGTGGTGGCCATGGATGGCTCCTCAAACGGGTGTCGGTCCGATCGCGCGCACCCTGCACAAGGCGTTCGGCTTGTGTCGCGCGGTAAGTGGCAGGGATGGTTTCCTCGACTTCGCTGGGCGATGTGTGAGGGCTCAGGGATTGCTTGACGTGACCCGACTACCCGTCCCCGCTGACCTGCTCGGGCCGCGGGACGCTAACCGCGTGTGTACGCGGCCCGGCTCGAAGGTCGACCATCGGAGACGGCAACAGTCCGCCAACAGAGTGAGGTCGTCCCTCCCAGGTAGCCGGTGCCGCCGTGGCATCCGGACGGAGGGGCTTCCAGCGGCTATTCCGGTACACCATGCCCAACAACGTCTGCTCCCGCCCCGGCCGGTACCCACGCGAAGTGGTCCTCCTGCTCCTTGAGGAGTATGGCCCCCGTAGTAACTGGCCAGCGGGGCTGGGCACAGCAGCCCGGCTGTTGTTCGCCCTGCACGAGCAACTGTCGAGCGAGGGGTTCCTCAGGGCGCTGGAACTAGGACGCCGGCTCGACCTGCCGACAGTGGACGATGCGGATGAGCGACTGGCCCAGGTCACGTTGAAAGCAATGCAAGGCTCGCTAAACGGCGAGGCGTTCGAGGTGCTCATGGCATGCGCCGAGGAGGCCCACGACGTGCAACGGACAGCAGCGTGAAGGGGTTGGCTAAGGCGATTGCTGCTGACCAGATCCTCTGGCATGGCGTCGAACCAGGGTTCCGCTTCACTTGCCCCGACTGGTGCTCAATGAGGAAAGACCCCTCGTCCCACTATGGGTTTGACGAAAGGGACTTGGCCAAGGTGCTCCACTACGGACCCAACGGTGGCCTCGGCATCATGGACAACGACTCACTGGAATCCTTCGGCTTCGACGTCGACCTTATGGCTGGCTCAATGCCCGACGGGTCCCCCGGCAGGCCATTCCTCCGGTTCTCGGAAGAGGAAGACGGCCCTTTCTTTGACGTCCAGGACATCGAAGAAGGGCACGCCTTTCTGCGTCGTCTGTCCCACACAGCACATCGGATGACGCGCTGGATGGAACTGGCTGAGGAATGGGACAACAACGCCCCGGTCGGCCAGGCGGGCCGCACGGGCCTCGCTAATCTGAAAGTTGGCTGCACATGATCACGTCAAGGGGGCTGGCCTTCGTGCGGGCCCCTGCCGGTCGGGTCAGCCTGCGGCCGGGGCCTCGTAGGTGAAACCGTTGGCCTTAGTGACAACACCGCTGTCGTCGGTGAGTTCGACGGCCACGGCTCCGGCTGCACCGGGCGGCGTCTTCACGGTCAGCTCGGTGGCTGAGCGGACGTGAAGGTCGGCTCCAGCGGCGCCGCCGAAGGTGACGGCGGAGACGCCGTCAAGGTTGGCGCCCTTGATCGTGACGATGGTGTTGCCTCCGGCCGGGCCCTTGGCCGGGCTGATGCTGGCGACGCTCGCCGTGGTGAACAGGCGGTCGATGGCGGAGCGTAGGACGATCGTCCCGGCCTGGTAGAGCAGGAAGCGCTTGGAGCCCTCGGGCTGTCCATCGCCGCGCCCGTACGGCTCGGATATGTAGACGTCTTCGCTGACCCTGACGGGCGGATCTGTGAGTGCGGCTGCGGGGAACGCTGCCTTCGTGATGCGGGTGCCGTCCTGGCGATACAGGCCCATGGTGTTCCTCCTCCGATGCGGGATTGCGATGGAGGATGAGGGTGGACAGGTGCTTGGGTCGCGTTCCGAGGGTTTGCCCAATTGGGCAAGAACGATCTTGAGTGTCTAAAGCAGCCGGAGATGATCCCAGCCGTCCCGACCGACGCTGAGAACGAGCAGCCCTGAGGACGAGACTTCGCCGCTGCGAGCGGTGTACCAGTCGCTGCCGTTATCGAGTGTGGGGGCTTGGAGGTGAAGGCGTCCGTTCCCGAGCTGCTGGGCACGGAAGGTGTGGTAATGGCCCGTGATCAAGATGGCGGCGTCGGCGATGGCCTGGCGGCCGAAGCTCTGCGCCCGCCACCAGTCCCCGGCCTTCTCCGGCCGCGGGTACTGATGCCCGTGCGCCAGGCCCACCGTGGTCCCGGCGACATCGAGGCTTATCGCCTCTCGCCACTTCTCCGGGAGGACGAAGGAGACGTGACCATACGCGTCCACGTTCCGGGCGTACGCGTCGGCGATCTGCGACATCACCTCGATGCCCCAGTCGTCGTTGGGCGGGCCAACCGCTTCGCGGCCGCGGCGGACCCTGCCGTGGTTCGAGCCGCACGTTGCCGCGACGACGCGCCCGAAGCGCCCGGCGAGACGATCCAGACCCTCGAAGGTGATCCTGCGGTGGACGCGGATCATCTCCGTGAGCGACAAGTCGTTGGTGTACGCCCGCTGCCCAGTGTTCTCGTAGTTCTCTACGCAGTCGCCGGCGTCCAGCCAGTACGCGGCTGTGGGACCTTGGCCGATGGCCTTCAGATCCCGTACGTGATCGTCGAGCTTGTCGAAGCGCTCCGCGACGCGTCCGACCAGTTCCGGCGTTCCACCGTCACGGCCGACCTTGCCGGCCTGCGCGTCGGCGTACACGACGATCAGCGCGCGCTCTGCGGCCTCGGCGGCAGCGCGAGGCTTGCGGCGGCGGCGCATCGCGTCGCGGACCAGGGCGTCGACGTCGCCTGCGGAGAGCCAGGCAGGGGCTGCCGGTTCGACGACGTAACGGCAGCGCCAGACCGGTCGGGTGACCGCGTCCTCGCCTTGGGCGAAGCGGTGCCAGGCAGCCGGATCATGGCGAGCTTCGACGAGGCGAACTCTCCAGCCGTCGGGAACGGCCAGTCCGAGTTCTTCGACGCGGGCGCGCCAGTCCGCTTCACTGTTAGGGGGCTGCTCGGCGGCCGGTGCGGTGACGACCATGGTGCCGCCCGGCTCATATCGGACTCCAGCCTCCCAGCCGCGCGGCGCAGGCGCCGGGGCCCGCAGCACCTCACTCGGCTTCGACTGCCCGTTGGGGGCGGGCTGGAGCAGTGCCTCCAGGTCGTTCGTGAGGCTCATCGCGCACACCGGCATCCGTTGGCTTCACCACGGCGGCGGTGACGCGCCACGGTGTAGGCGGTGATCTGTCGGCCGTGCTGGTTGAGGATGTTGGCGATGGCCGTCGATGTGATCGTGCGGGTGTCGAGTGTGTGGCTCAGCATCACTGCGGTGTCCTTGTCGACGGACGCGAGGACCACGCCGACGCTGCACGGCGGCCCCTTGCGTGCGCCCGGCGCCCGGGTAAGCGCCTCCAAGTCGGCAGCCAGCTTGCAGAGTTCCTTCTCGGTCACCGGCAAACTCCAAGTCAGTGCGTACAGAAGCGGGACGGACCGTATGGTCCGCCCCGGTCTTACGTCGCCCCCTGTTCAGCGGCCCTGCGCTTCACGGTCTTCGGCTTCACCAGCTACGACGTGTGCGTAGGCCGCGAACTGTTGCCGCTCCTCCGGTGTCCCGTACAGGGCGAGCAGGCCGCGCGCGTGGTCGAGCTTGGGGCCAACTTCCTGACCCCGAGGGTGGGAGTGCGACCAGAGTTCGAGATTCCCGGAGCGAAGCCGCCCCCGCTCGTCCATGATGAGCGGCCCGGCGGTCCGGTTGTCGTGTCGCACACCGTTGACGTGATGCACGGTTTCGGTGGGCAGCAGTGGGCGACCGAGAATCTGCTCGATCATCAAGCGGTGCTCACCCTTCGCTGACTTGCCGCCCCCCTGCGAGATGACGCGGTAACCGTCCTCGTTGAGGTAGCCCTTTCCGTTGCCCGTCCGGTACGCGATGTGACAGGTTTGGGAACAGAACCGACCAGCTTGGGAGAGCGAGCGCGTGTAGGAGACGCCGCAGAATTCGCAGTCCCGGGTCACCTTGCGGGATTGAGTCGCGGCTTTCTTGCAATCCACCGAGCAATACCGACTCGTAGAAGCAAGAGCCTTGATGACGTAGTAATCGTTGCCACACTCTTCGCACGCGTTTGCGGCTCCGGTCTTAGGCTTGGATGCCCGCCCTCGGCACTCGGCGTTGCAGAAGACTCTCGTCCCTCGCACGTCCGCCCGGCGGCGCACCACTTTCCCATTGCAAGCGGCGCACTTGAGTTCAACAAGGTTGGCGGCCTTCTGGCAGTCCCGCGAGCAGTACACCGGCCGTCCAGCTTGCTGCGTCGCGACTTGCCCGCCACTCGCCTTAAATGAGAGCCCGCACCGGGCACAGGGAAGCATGGGGTGCTTGCGCTTCGGGCCCGACTTTCGCGGTTCGAGGTCGCCATTACGACGCATACGCTGATAATGCACGTTGCACCAGTCAAGGCGTCCGATGCGTCTGTCCGAGCACCCGGGGGCCTTGCACTTCTCGGACTCGTTCTGCGCTTGTTGATTAGAAAGGCTTTTGCGGACCCGCCCACGCGAGACCTCCCGATTGCAGCAGTCGCCTTAGATTAATGCGTTAACGCTAGATCACCCTCGCCTGAGTGGCAATAAAATGTCAATAACGCTTCTCAAGGGCTGATCAGAAAGTGAGGGTGGCTCCGGCAGGCCGGGACCACCCTCACTTGAGGTGCTATTGCCTCACCTTTTAAGCCGCGGGCTGGGTCCAAGTGCCTATGACAAACGACTCAGGACGGGGCACTTCCAAAGCGACCCTTTCGTCCGCTCGGAACGTGATCAGGCCCTTCTCGAAATTGTCGGCGTTCTCCGAACTGACGGTTACGGAGACGGACTCCCGGTCGTGGAGCTGGGCGCCGAGGCCGAAGGCGCCGATGAGGAAGTTGTCGTCGGCCATCGCGGTCGTCTCGACGACGTCCAGGCGCCAGACACGCTTGGTTGCGCCGACGGCGATCTGGAGGGCGACACGGAACGCTCCGGTCTTGTCCTCCTCGACCTCGACGTGCTCCCACATGGTCGGGCTCAGCACGATTCCGGTCGGGTCGTATTCGGCGAGCAGGGCCTTGGTGATGCTGCGTCGGATCTGGACGCTGTACTGGTCGGTGTTGAGTCCCTGGTACTGCTGGACTCCGGGGGTGTTGAAGATGCCGGTGAGGGACTGGCCGTCCCCGACGGAGTGCAGGAGGTCCCAGTCCTCCTGATACTTCACACCCTCAATCATTCGCGAGTTAATGAAGGTCTTAAGGCGGGGTTCGTCCGACAAGATATTCTTGTGCGAATCGATCAAATGTGCGATTTCGCTGACCGGGTACATCACGGGCACAAGGGACAGCTTCGAGCGGGGCGCCCGCCCCCAGGTGTCGGTTTCCGCACCAGTCGCCGGGCTGGTGCCGTCGGCGCCGTAACGTTCCTTCACCTGCTTGGCGTTGTTCGTCCAGCCGGTTTCACGCGCACCGTAGAGCACAGCTTGCTTGGTGCTGCTCTTGGGGAACAGGTCGCGGATGTGGAACTTCCGGTACTCGCGCTCGGCGATACCGAGATTCTGCGCGGAGCCGAGGGTCTGATGGGTGACGGTGCCTGCGGACAGGCTGAAGATGGACTTGCCCTCCATCTCCGCGCGGACGTACGGGCGGTCGCGGAATCCGGCCTGGGCGGCGTTCTTGTAGGCGTCGCTTTCGACGAACAGGTCACCGAGGCTCTTGCCTTCCATGGCGCCCTGCGGCTTCTGGCCGTAGTGCTGGCCAGCGGCGGAAACGGAGTCGGGTCCGGCGAGGTACTGCTTGACCTCGCTCATGCCCTCGGCGTCTGCGATGAGCTGCTTGAGTTCCATCGCCTGGGCGGACACCTTCTTGAAGGCGTTGGCCTGCTCGGTGGAGACGACGAAGCCGCCGTTGTCCTCGACCTTGAACGTCTGCGAGATCCGCTCGGCTTCGGCGGACTTTTCGGCGAGCTGGGCCTTGAGGCTCCGGACCAGTCCCTTGTTCTCCGCTATGACGGGGGTGCTCACGGTGTGCTCTCTCTACGTGCTGGGGTGCGGTTGACGTGCGTCGCTCGCCCGGCCAGCACCGGGACGACCCGACAACGCGGGGCATTTGAGAGAGCGGGGGTGGTTAACGTCGCGTGCTGCCATTCCTCAGGTGATGGAGGAAGGCAGCACGTGGGCTCTGACCTGCTGTTTTGTTGTTCTGGACGGGGTAGTGGCCGCAGGGGGCGGCCAGTCGGCGCGCGAGGGTGGAGACGGAGCTAAGTCGCGGGCGTCACCCCTGGATCGCGGCGAGTTGGGCTTTCACCTCCTCGGCGTCCAGGCGCACGGTGTCCTCGTCTTCGTCCTCGTCGTCGCTCGGTTCGTCGGTGAGGGCGGGACTGGAGTCGTGGGGCTCGTCGTAGGGGTCGTCGTCCCACAGGTCGATGCCGTTGCCGGCCATCGGGGAGGGTGCAGGGGTGGGCGCCTGCTGGCCGTCCTCGTCGCTGGGGCTGATGTCCAAGCCCTTGGAGGAGAGCGCGGCGAGGAGTTCCCCGACGGTGGCGCGCACGGGTTCAAGCTGCTGTGCGCTGTCAGCAGCCTGAACGCGGGTGGTGGCGTCCGCGAGGGCGCGCACGGTCGGTCGCACGATTCGACTGTCGGCGGTTTCGCCGCTGTCGGCGGTACGTGCAGGCCCCTGATCGGGGATGACCACGGTGGTCAGCTCGACGGGCTGGGGTGTGCCAAGGGACATCTCGGGGCCGGTGGAGTCGTAGTGCACGGCGTAGTTGACCGGGTCGTTGCCGTCCTGGTGGACGGAGACGATGACGCGGTCGGGGTAGGTGGCTTCGATGCACGTCCAGGTGCTCTCTTCCGTGGCCAGGAGGCGGCGGACGGCGACGCCGAGCCGGTCGCGGATCTCCTCGTACGATGCGGGCAGCGGCTGGATCGGCGGCACGGTGGCTCCTGTGGTGATGCGGGACTTGGCTTCGAGGACGGTGGCGCGGGCGCTGTCGCGCTCGGCGGCGTGGCTGGGCCGGTAGACGCTGCCTGCCGCCTTGGCTTCGAGGACGGCGGCTCGGGCGGTCTTCGCTTCGAGACTGGCCCGCGGCTCGATGTCCGCGCCCGGCTGCACCCCGGTCTCCTGGATGGGTATGTCGCCGACGGCCTGGCCGGTGAGGCGGATTGGGGTGGCGTCTGGGCCGCGCACGACATGCACGGTGTCGAAGGCGACGGGGAGCGGCGGCACGACCGGGGTGTCGGTCGGTAGCGCATAACCGAGGGTCACGTGCGGGGTGAACCCATGGTCGGTGCGCAGGGCCCCGGCAAGGGGGGACAGAGCGAGTGCGTTGATGACTCGTGTGCGGAGTTCACTGAGGCCGGGCACGTCGACAGGGACAAACACCGGCTCGCCTTCTCCTGCGTCGGGGAAGCGACCGATGCCTCCGATCGCCCCGGCGAGCGGGTCGGCGCCGTTGAGGGCCGCGGCGACGATGCCGGCAAGGTCGTCGGGCTGGCCAGGGAGCTGATCGGTCTCGCCGAGGTAGGCCAGGGTGATGTGCAGATCGCGTGCGGCGGTGCCGTCGCGGTGGGCGACCCTTGCAGCGATGCTGGCGGGGAGATACAGCGCGACCATGACGCCGCGGCCCGCCTGCTGTTCGGCGGCCTTGACGTCGATGTGGCCGCTGGATGCCGTGGTCTTGTGCTCCAGCTCGACCGAGTCGGCCTTGACTTCCAAGGACCTCGTCATGGGATGTGCGCCGTGGAGGACTGGGGAGACCTCGTACAAGTCCAGCTTGTGGATCACGCGGACGCCGTCGGCGCGCCTTGTGGCATCGCCGGGAGGGACGCGGTAGCCGATGGAGAACTGGGCTTCGCCGTGCTCGTGCCACTGCCGTACCTGCTCATATACGTCGCGGCCCTGGGACGTGCGCAGGTTGAACTGGATGGTCGCGACGAGGGCCCCGGCCCCTGCGGGCCAGTTCGGGATGTCGGCGAACCGGGGGTCGCCGGGTTGCCACTCGGCGATCTCCAGAACGACACCGATGGGCTGCTTCCACTCGTGGTGCCACACGGTCTTGACGGGTCTGGTCGCAAGGGTGTGGGCGAACGCGCCGGGGACGATCAGGTCCGCGACTTCGTCAACAACGCCCGTGACAGCGAAGATCGCCCGGCATATGCCCTTACGGGATACAGGGGCTCGGGACATGGGGGCGGGTGGCACGGCGAGGAACCTCCGGCGGTGGACAGTTGGCCGCCGCGGACCGTGCCGTGCTCGCCCCTCTACTGTCCCGTGCTGATCTCTGCCTGGGGGTTCCTGGCTTCGGCAGCCGTGCGCGCCGCCATCCATCCCTTGGTCCAGTAGCGGGCGCCGAACTGCTGCTCCTGGTCGGCGCTGTACTGGTCGTAGGGGCAGGCGTCGGAGGGGTCCCCCTGCCCGAACGCTGTTTTGCCCTCGTTGAGGAGCGCCAGGTATCTCTGGCGGTTCAGCTCCACCGGTCTGGCTCCTAATTCTGTTTCGGCGGGAACAGCGGATCTTGCCCGCCGCGTTCAGCGTCCATTGTCCCGTCGGCGCCGCCGCTGCTGCCCTGGCTGTGGGTGCGGGTCATCTGGGCGTCATCAACGTCGATGGCCCAGACGTCCGGGTCCGTGTATCGCCACACCTGACCAGTGGCATCGCGGACCCACCCCGTCAGTGTGCCGTCCGGGGCCTGGTCGAGCCACGCCTCTTCCCCGTCCCCGCCGTTGTAGGCGGCGAACGCGTCGGCTGGCTCGGTCTCGTCGCCCTCGTCGTACATGTCGCCGGACCATGGACGGGCGTCGTCTTCTGAGCCGGGTACCGCGCCGGCGGCTGTCTCGTCTTCCGGGGGCGCGGCGCCATCGGCGGGAGTCTCCTCACCCGCGGGGCCCGGTGTGGTCATCGCGTCGTCGGCCGTATCGCCCGAGGCGTCCTCCTCTGCGTCGGACTCCGGAGCCTCGTTCGGCTTCTTAGGAATCGGAGGGGCGCCGGAGCTGGTTATGTCTGCCGCGTCCTGGTCCTGATCTTCGTCGTCGTCTTCGAAAGGCTTGCCGCCTTTCGGGAGTGCCTTGATGGCGAATCCGTATCTGGTCACCAGCGGAGCATGTCGGCGAGAAGCCGCTTGTGTCTCGCTGCACTGACCATTCTTCCTGTGCACATCAAGCTCTCGCGGTCACCCAAACCGTGGGGTATAGGTGCCAGCGGTCGGCGCGCCCCCTCCCCTCACCGAGCGGGCGCGCCCAGGCCCAGTGCCGCAGTTGATTGTTGCCGGCGTCTTCGGCGTCCTGTGTTACTCCTGCTGCTCGCCGTCCAGCTCGCGCCTGCGGCGGGCTCTTTCCTTCTGCCACTCCTGAAGAAGTGCCTTGCGGTGTGCGCTGTTCTGCGGCCATACCTCGCGGATGAGGAAGCGCGCTCCGAAGAGCAGGATGGTGAGCACGATGACAGCGAAAACAGCCCCCCAGGGAGCCGTGTCGATCAGGGAGAACATGATCTGTGCCTTCCGACCTTGCTTGGTCGGCGGGTTACTCATGCAGCCAGTAGAACGCTCCCCAGCGTGCTGCGGTGGTACCCGCCCCAGTGACTCGCCACGGGGAAGGGAAGGTTGGGGCCTCTAGGCGTTATCTGGGGCGCTGTATCGATCGGGTCTGGCATCCACGTGAATGTCTCGTCGACTGTCTCTCGGCCGAGTAGCCGGGACAGCACTACCAGCAGCACACGGACCAGGAAGCGCAGCAAACAGATGATGAGTTGAGCGAGGGCCGCAAGGAACTCCGAAACAGCGGCGCGCCGTTCGGCCAAGGTCGCTGCGTACCGCAGTTCCTCAGCAGCCGTCTTGAAACGTGCCCGGGCATCAGCCTCTGCATGGTCATAGAGGAGGTCCCAAAGCCCAGCAATCGGCTCCGGTGCGGTGACGCTGAGTCGCTTGCTCAGATAGCTCTGGCCATCGGGCAGTGTCAGGTCGAGGAGGGATGCGTAGCCTGGGCTCAATTCGACTTCTATCCACCTGGCCTTCTCGGCCCGCTTCAGGCGAGACGCGGGTTCCTGCTGTCCCATCACACCCCCTTCCAGACGGTCATCCACTCCTCACAGCCTAGTTGTTCCTTGCCCCATCGGGATGACGTTGGTGTAGCGACTCAGGACTGCGAGTACGGTTTCTTCGGCGTCCCCGGCTACCACGCGCAGCGGACCTGTCGGTGTCAGCAAGATCGACTCGTCGACGTGCAGCTCGACGAGCGCGGCCGCGCGGGCGGAGCCGATCACCGGCCGGTCCGTATCCCCAGTGACCTGCACCTGGTAGGCGGAACCGTCGTCGAACCGGCCAGTGACGGTGTGTGGCATCCTCTTCTCCTTCATCGGGTGGCGAGCAGGCCGAGGAGGAACGAGCGCATGTCGTCGTCCAGATACCAGTCGCCGGTGAACATCGCCTGCAAGGAGCGCGCCAGGCTGTCACCCGTGTCGGTCTGTGTCTGCTGCTGCGCCAGGAGACGTCCCAGAGCGGTGAGGTCGAGCGTGCGGGCGCCGGGGCGGCCGGTGTGGGTGCGGGTGAACCAGAAGGCGCGCTGTGCGGCGTCAAGGTCCGGCAGGTGCGTGGCGAGGTGCTGGGCCAAGGCGTGGGCAGCCGTGCCTACTCCCGCGTCACCAAGGTCGGCGACCGTGGCGCGGCTTGCCCCGGGCTCGTACCGGCCAGCATCACCGGTGACCGCGGTGAGCCCTTCCGGCGTGGCCAGCCAGTCCCTGGGTATGAGGCGCTGCACGTTGCGTACGGCCCGCTCGGCGTCAGGGGTGGTGTCCGGGCCGAACACGATGCCCGCACTTCCCTGAGAGCCGAGGTCACGAACGTCGGCCAAGGCTGCGGCGACAGCATCCGGCACCGCGGCGGCGTACCGCGTCCGAAGGTCCGCCCACGCGCGGCGGGCAGCCGCAGCTTCCCGGCGGGCGGCAGCAATCTCCACGTCAATGCCCAAGTCCAGGACGGTGCTGCCACGAGCAGCCTGGAGGTTGAGCAGACGCCGCTCCGTGTCGGCCACGTACTCGTCCGCGTCCCGCAGGGCGCCGTGCGGGTCGCCACCGAAGTCGTCGCCGAGCGCATCGGCCAGGCGACGCGCCACGTCACGGTCGACGTCTGCGCCCGCCGCTCGCAGCGCGGCCAGGTGCCGCAGCGCGGTAGTGCCGGGGCCACCGTCGGAGGCGCGATCTGGCACCCACCGGGTTTCACCGACTCGTCCGGGGAGCCTGCCAGCAGCGAGCTGCGCCCATGTCGTCGGCCGCCACCAGGAGACACGACGACGCGCCAGCGCGAACCGGCCGCGTTCGGGCAGCAGGCCCGCCCACTGCGAGACCCGTGCGGCCAGCGATTCCCCGTCCACGTCCGGAAGGTCCAGGGCGGCGTTCAGCCGCGCCAGCCGGCGGGACTCCGGCCAGTTGCGTACCCGAGCCACCAACCGGTGCAGGAACCGCTTCAGGCCGGAGATCCGGTCACGGTTCTCACGCCACAATTCGGCGATCTTGCGAGCGGCGGCCTTCACCAGCTCAATGAGACGACGAGCAATACGCGAGAGCAGATCGATCACGTTCGCGAGGAAGCCGGGACGTGGGGCGGTGCCCGGGGAGGCAGCTGCGCGTCGGGTGATACGCCGGGCGGCGTTGTGCCGAGTTGCGTCGAGGTACGCCGCCAGAAGCCGGGACAGCGTCTCAGCGTCGCCCGGGTCGGCCCCGGCTTCTTCGAGCTGCCGCAGGAGTGCAGTGACGGCGTCGTCGACGTGGGTGGCGGCGTCGGGGGAGCCGCCCTCGTCCGGGACGTCACGGCGGCGCGAGGGTGACGGAGCCGCGACCGGCTCCGGGATCAACCGCAGTAGGTCAGCCGCGCGTTGCGCCAGGTCCTCGTTCGACTCACCGGGCAGGGGTTCGAGGTCGTTGACCGTGCGCAGCGCAGCCCGGACGGTGCGCTCGTGAGCCTTCGCACGGGCCCGGCGCAGAGCCTGCTGCACGGCGGCACGCTCACGGCCAGTAATGCCCGCTGCGTCGAGGGCGGCGCTTGCGTCCTGGCGAGCGGTGTTGCGGGCGCCTTGCAGGGCCTCGGGGGTCAGGCGCTGCGCGATCTGCTCGCGCAGGGCGTGGATGTCGCCGGGCGGCTTGGTCCCTGCAACGGCTTCGTCGATGATGCGCATGGCCACCGTGCGGCTGTGGTCATCGACGATCTGGCGCCGCACCGCGGCGATCGGCGGATTGGGGTCGCGCGGGGTCGCAGTGGATGCCGGGCCTTGGGCGTTGTCGTTGTCGGTGGTGTCCGTGGCGGGCTCGGGGAGCTGCCACACGGGCATGGCGGTGTGGACGATGCGCCGCTTCCACTGCCGGTTCTCGTCCTCCAGAAGGAGGCTGCGGACCCCGCCGGGTCCTTCCGCTACGTCGATGACCCGGTAGACGTGGATCTCATCGCCGTGGCGTTCGTCGGGCATGGCGATGATGTCGCCTTCGGTGATCTGCGCAGCGTTGGACGGACGGGGGCGGTCCAGTCCTTCCGGCGCGGTTCTGCCGGCGGTTCGGTCGAGGTGGTCGGCGGCGCGCAGCGCGGCCCGGCCCTCTGGGGTGGCCGGGTCTGCGTTCGCTCGGAGCTGGGCCGCGAGTGCGGCGGCCTGCTCGGGCGTGACGGGCAGGTCGGCCCCGAGTCGGGCGGCGGCCTGCTGGGCTGCGGGGTCATCCTCGGGGCTGGTGCCGGTGTCGGCGATGGCGTCGCGGTCGGCCGGGGTGAGGTCGGGGTCGATTGTGGGTTCGGTGACGGGGTCGAGCGTGGGCAGCGGCTCGTGCACGGTGAGTTCGTTGTCGGCGATCGGTGCGTCGTCTGCGCCGAGGTCCGGTGCGGAACCGTTTGGGCCTTCAGCCCTGTAGACGACGGCTGTGGCGTCCATGTCGATGGTGCCGAGTTCACCTGTGGTGGTGTCTACGTAGTCGAGGGTGACCCGGTCACCGTCGCGGTTGGTGTCCTGGATCTCCACGGTGGTCGGAGCACCGTCGAGGTCAAGCACGACGACGTCGCCCTTGCTGATCTCGTCGGCGGTCGGCTCGCTGATGCCTGTGATGGGGGCGGTGTCGGGTGTGGTGTCCCGGACTTCGCCGACGACACGCAGGTCTGCGGCGTCCCGGGTGATGGTGCCCTCGGCGGTGGTGACCGTGATGCGGTCGCCGTTGGTCTCGTCGACCGGGCCAAGGAGCGCACCGTTGTCGTCGGAGACGATGTGACCGGGGCGGACTCGCTGTCCGGTAGAAGTCCAGCCTGCGGGACGCCGGTCATCGGTGCCGGTGATCGTGAGGGAGGTCGGGGCGACGCCGTTGTCGGTGTCGCCGTCGCTCCAACGCACGGACACGGTGGTGTCGGTGACGCCCGTGACCGTGCCTTCGCGGTCGCCGCTGCCGGTGACGTGGCTGCCGGGGAACAGCCCGCGGTCACGGGTGTCGGTGGCGATGGTGTCGGGCAGGTCACCGTTCAGGACGTCCCCCTGGGCGCCGGTTGCCGGGGCTCCGGGAACGCTGCTTTCCGGTGCTTCGACACGGGCGGCGCTGGCATGGAGCGGGGTGTAGACGGTGCCGCGGTTGCCCGTCCGGCCGTCGGGGCTCTCGCCGATCGTCGTACGCCACATCTCCTCGGTGCGGCCCCGGCGGGTCACGGTGACGCGCTCAGGGGTATCGAGGACGTACCCGGCGCGGGTTACGGCGCGGCCGCGGTGGGTCGTGCCGTCGATGCGCGCCATGTCGCCGGGCTGGAGCTGGTCGACACTGGACCAGTGCGCGGGCTGTCCGCCGATGGGCTCCGGCTCCGGCAGGGATTCGGGCGCGGCCACGCTTTCTTCGGTGCTGTCGGGCGTCCGTACGGGCTCAGGTACAGGTCGGGGCTCGCGCGCCGGACCCGTGTCCGGAGCGTTCGGAGCCGCCGCAGGGGTGTTCGCGGGCACCGAAGGATCGTCCCGGTTGGTTGCGGGGGCACGCGCGGTGTCCGGGGTGGTGTTGCGGCGCCCTCCCTGGGCGTTCGGCGTGTTACTCGCCGGGCCGGGCATGTTCGCCGGGGCCGCCATCTCGTCCGCGGCATTGCCCGCAGCGGACGGCTTCTCCGCCGCGGGGTCGGTGGCTCGCACCGAAGGAGTTGACCCGTCCGGCTCGGCCCCAGGGACGCCCGTGGAGTCACGCTCACCGTCTGGGAGGAACCCGGCACGAAGGTGCTCCGCGAAGAAGGAACGGCGCTCAAGGTCCTTGAGGACATCGCGGTCCTGTCGTGTGCCTCGGGCGGCCAGGGTGGCACGCAGCCATTCGAACTCGTCGCGGGCGCGCGTCAGGTCCTGAGCAAGGTTGCCGCTCGGTGACTGCTGGGCGCGGAAGGACTCGACGAGGTGGACGAGCTGGTCGTACCGCTCCTGGACGGCTGGGTCGTTGCTCAGCTTGGTGGGGAGTTCCGGCAGTTCCGGGTGACGGCCCGCGAGGTGCGCCTTCACCGCATCCCAGGTGTCCTCGTTGGGGGCCGTAGCGTCGGCGGGATTCCGCTCAGCTCGGACCACCAGGTTGGCAACAGCCAGGTCCCGGGTGGCGGAGCGGCTGTTGTGGTCGTGGCTGATCGTCAGAAGCGGCCTGGCATCCCACATCGGCGCCCGATCCGGAGAGGAACGGTGCACGTTGCGCACCGTGCCGATCCGGCGGCCGTCCATCCAGACGTCGAATGAGCCGGAGTCAGCGAAGGGGTGGAGTTCGGCGCGTTCGGCCAAGGCGCGCACCTGGTCGGCGCCCCCGAATCGGCGGTTCGCGTCCTCCTCAGGCTCCGGGACCAGGGTGAACGAGGGCAGGTCGATGTCGTCGATGTTCACCGGGGGGATGCTGGCCGTCCCGAGGGTGGCCGCATCAGTGGTGGCTGCGGCGCGGCGCTGCTCCTCCTCGTACTGCTCGCGGTCGATCTTGTCGTTGGCTCGGCGCTTTTGCTTCCACTGGTTGTAGGTGAGGCGTCCGCCGTTGTTGTCGAACCACTCGATCAGTTCCTCGCTGGCGTACTCCCGCCACCGGCCGAACCGGGACAGGTTGCCGCCGGAGAACAGATCGCGCTCGCTGACCGGCGGGAGACGCTTACTTGTCCTGCTGAAGAAGTAGCCGTTGGTGGCGTCGACCGCCGCGGCATACCGGGCTTCGTCGACTTCCTGGAACTCCCCCTGCAAGCGTTCCTCGCGGGTCTGCGGGCGCCGCGGGACATTGGTGGTTCCGAAGCCCAGTGCGGTGTCCATGGCCTCCCCGCGGCGCCGGACTTCCTCGGCGTCTGCTGCCGGCGTCGAGGGGATGACGTCCCGTACTCGCCGGTCCGCGGCATCGCGTCGATCCATCTCGGCGGCCACACGCATCTGGTCCGTCTCGGAGAGGCCCTGACCCCAGGCAGCGGCGAGGTCATCGTCGTCCAGGTCGGTCAGGTCCTCCGGGAGCGCGATGGGTGCTCGACCCGGGGCACTGGTCTCCGGCTCGTCGCCGCCCTGGAACAGGTCGCGCATGGCGCGCAGAGCCTCGGGCAGCGTGCGCCCTTCACGGTCGCGCCACTGGGTGATGGTTTCCGGGGTGAGCGGCTGCTGCCAGTCGACCGGCTGCCCGTCAGCGCCGGGGGTCAGCTCGAACAGATCGGCCAACTCGCGGGCATCACCCGGGTTGGCGGCGATGAGCGTGATGTTGCCGAAGCGGCCGCCGTTGCGGGCTTGAGCGAACTGCCAGCGCCTCATGCCGTCGGTGGCGGTGTCGTCGGTCCACGTAACCAGCCCGCCTCCAGACGACAGGGTGAGGGTGGGGTTCGCGGCGAGGCGGGCCAGGAATGCCCGCCGCTCGGGGGTGTTCTCCTCGCCGGTCAGCCTGTCTTCACGCCGCCACGTGGTGCGGAGGTCGGCCACTGTGCGGGGCGTCGTGTGGTCGGGCGCCTCGCTGTCGTTGGCGGCGCGGTCGCCGTTTCCGCCGCTGCTGTCGGCGGGGGTGCGGGGCTGGTGCGGCAGGTCCGGGCGAGGCGCGCGGGGGCCGCCCGGCCCGCCTGGACCACGGCTGTGACCGCGCTCTTCACGGCGTCGGCGCGCACGGCCCCCCGCTGCGTCCCGGTCCTCGCCTTGCGCGCCGCTGTCGCTGTTGGTGCCCGGCGGCTTGGGGGCACCACCGCCCAATTCCGGCACGCTGTCCGCCCCGGCGGCGTCTGCATCCGTACCCCGGTCACGACGACGCTGCTCATCGTTCGAGCCCTCTGACGACCGCTCGTCATCGTCCGAGTCCTCGCCGTCCTGGAGCTGCTCACCCTCACCCTCCGGCTGCTCGTCGCCCTGGACTTCGGACTCCGGGGCCTCGTCGTGGGTGGTGCCGTCGCTGCGGGGAGACGCGGGGATGGGGCTTTCGCCGACGTCTGCCGTCTCGGTGTCGCGCGGGCCCGGCACCGGCTGCTCATCGCGGTCGTCAATGACCTCTTCGTCCGGGTAGCGAAGCCGGAGTTCGGAGTCAGGGGTGTAGAACCGCTCCGCGCCGTCGCTGGTGACGATGCGGATGCGGCCCCGGCCGGTGCGCTTGGGGGGTTCAGCGACCGTGTGGGTGCGGCCTTCCGCGTCGGTGTACCGGTCGCCTTCCGTCAGCTCTTCGGGCCTGAGCATCTGGGCGGGGCGAAGGCGGCTGGTGTCGCGTCCCTCGTGGACAGCGAACATGTCCGGAGTGCCGAACGCATCATCTGGCCGGTCGAGCGGGTTGTTCGGATCGGCAGCGGCGACGGGGCCCTGCGGCTGCGGTGTGTCGACGTCGAAGAGGCCCCCCTCCGGCTCGGTGGGCACCGGCTTCTTCGGCTCCGGCTTCGGCGTACGCCCGGCGCGGCGGTCCTTCTCTGCCTCCAGCACGACCATGCGGGTGCGGTCGGCGCCGGTCAGCTCTCCGTCCGCCATCTCCCGCTCCATCAGGGCCACAATCTCGTCGGCGATCTCCTGATTGGTCATGCTCGTGGGCGCCTTGTCGCCTGCGGGGCGGATGGCGTCGAGCTGCTGGGCGACCTCGTCAGGGTCAAGGGTGACCGTGTTACCGGTGTCGGCCGAGTCCTCGTCCGCGGTGTCGTCGACTTCGTCGGCCGCGCGGTCCGGCTGCTGCACATCGTCGCCGGGGACGGGGTGCGGCTGCCCGGTGTTTTCCTCCGAGTCCTCGCCGCCGGACGCGGGCGCCGGAGGGCTGCCGCTTTCACCGCCATCTCCCGACCCCGCGGCAGTGTCCGGCTGGCCGG
Source organism: Streptomyces sp. NRRL S-920 (assembly GCF_000717945.1). Taxonomy (NCBI): domain Bacteria; kingdom Bacillati; phylum Actinomycetota; class Actinomycetes; order Kitasatosporales; family Streptomycetaceae; genus Streptomyces; species Streptomyces sp. NRRL S-920. The sequence continues at coordinate 31,260 of NZ_JODF01000004.1, read as the reverse complement.
TGGTCTCGTTGATGCCGTCCTCTTCGGGACGCAGCCGGGTGAGCGTCTGGGAGACCTCCTCGGCGGAAAGACGCACAGGGTCCTGCTTCGGCGCGCGCTCCTCCGGCGCCTCCGGGCTCTCGGCCCGCTCGGGCTGAGGGAACTTGCGGTCGAAGTCGTCGAGCATGCGGACCGCGGCATCTACGGCACCCTGGAGAGGAACGCGGGCCTCGCGTCGCTCATTAATGACTGCTCGCCGCTGCGCCTTGGTCAGCTTCTTGTCGAGTTCGTCTTCGTCGATCTCCGGCAGCTTGTCGAGGTCAGCGATCCGCCCGACAACGTCGTCCAGGAGGTTCGCGCGTGCTCGCGCGTGCTCGATCTGCGGGGTGAAGTCGGCGGCGGCCTGAGCCGACTGCAAGAGCGCCATCTGCTCGTCGAGTTCGGGAAGCCGGGCACGGTCGGCCTGCTGAAGCGCGGGTGCCTTCTCCAGCGCGTTGGTGAGCCGGGTGATCATGCCCGACCCGGCGCCCCTCTTCTTCAGGTCGTCCGGGCCCCGCTCGAAGTCGGAGCGGGCCAGGTCGGGGAAGCCGACGTGCGCGAGGAGCTTTCCGTCCGGGCGCTTCTCAGTACGCACACCGATGTCCAGCCCGCCGAACTGCCCCAGGATCTTCCAGGGGCTCATGCCGTCGCGGTCGTGTTCCAGGAGGTGGGTGGTGACCTGCCGGTGCAGGGCCGCCGCGGCGTCGGTGCGCTCTGTGTACGGCAGCCCGCCGAGGCTCATGGCGAAGGAGCCGCGGACGTCACGGATGCGGGGCAGGGACTCCTCGCGGCGGGCGATGCCGTCGCGGGTGGCGGCGAGTTCCTGCTGAAGGTCGGCCAGGGCCTCTTGGCGGCGGACGCGTTCGGCTGCCTCGTTGTGCTGGTCGATCTCCAGGTCACGCAGGAGACGGCGGGCCTTCATGAGCTGGCTCATGTAGGGGTTGCCGCCGATCTCGGCTTCCATCGTCTCGTAGTCGGGGTAGTCGATGTCGAGTTCTGTGACGGTGTCGCGGGTGTCGCTGTCGGCCATCTCCGGGCGCTGGATGTCGACCAGGCCCTCGGCCTTGTAGGCGACGAAGCCCGCCTTCCAGCCGTCGAGGCTGCCCTTGGTGGCGAAGATGTCGATCTCGACTTCGGGGTTCTGGTTGCCGTAGCGCAGGATGCGTCCGTTGCGCTGCTCCATCTGTGCGGCGCCCCAGTCGAGGTCGACGTGGGTCAGCGACACCATGCGGTTCTGGGTGTTCATGCCGGTGCCGGCGACGCTGCTGGAACCGATGAGGACGGCTATCTCGCCGTCGCGAGCCTTACGGAACAGCTCGGCCAGTTCCTCGGGCTTGCCCGTCTTCTTGTGGTCCTGGACGAATGCGATCTTCTCGGCCGGGATGCCGCCCGCGACCATGAGCTGCTTGAGTTCGGCGTAGGCGTCGAAGCTGCCGCGGTTGTTGCCGCCCGGCACGCCCTCGTTTAGGAAGATCATCTGAAGGGCGCCGGGGGTGGGGTGGTCCGGGGCGGTACCGTCGCGCGAGTAGTGCGTCTTGTAGACGCGGTCCTTGTGCTGGTGGTAGCGCTCGATGTGCCTGGCGGCGACGGCGCGCAGCTTGTTGCCCGCCGGGGCCTTGGCGTCGACGAGCCGCGGGTCCAGTGCGACGGACGTGCCCTCGCCTGCGACGGCGAGCATGTTGTCCTGGGACCGGTCGACGTCCCCGTTGTGGATGGCGCGCCCGCGGGCGACGAGCTTCTTCAGCCGGGCCGTCTGGTCCTTGGTCGGATCGACCATGACCAGGTTGGGGCCGCCGCCCTTGACCTTCGGACGGGGAATGCCGACGTCATCGGCACGCTTGGTGTCGGCGACCAGACCCCACATCGTCTTCATGGCACGGCGGTTGTGGAACTCGGCGAACCGCTCGACGATGCGCAGGCCGGAGCCGTCCGGCGCGTTCTCGACGCGGAGCGTCTTACGGCCGAAGGTCGCGGCCCACAGGTCCGGGGCACCGGCCTTGTAGGAGTCCAGGACCCACGGGGCGGCCAGGGCGAGCATCGTGAACTGCTCGGTGATCGAGTTCGACAAAGGGGTGCCGGTGGCCAGGGTGACCGTGGCACGGCCACCGCGGCGGCGGTGCAGGTCGGACAGCTTTTGGTGCAGGTCGATGCCGCGGATAGACGCGGGGTCACCGCCGCCCTCACGGGAGCGGAAGCCCACGCCCTTGTACCGGTGGGCCTCGTCGATGACGGCGTAGTCGAATCCGAGGTCGTCCCAGTACGTCTGGCCGGGCGTGCGCATCGGCGCCGCGTTCTTGCTGATCTTGTTCTGAACCGTCGCAATGCGCTGCTCGATCTTGGCGACGATGAACGGGTGATCCGGGTTATCCGCGTCCTCGTACTGCCGGTCGAGCTGTTCCCGCAGAGCCTCCAGCTCCCGGAACTCGTACTCCTCCTGCGCCTCCGGCGACATCTTGATCGAGCCGAAAGCGGGCTCGGTGAAGATCACCAAGTCCGGCTTGTTGGCGCGCAGCCACTCCAGCGTGCTGTCCCGCCGCCCCTCGGCCAGGTCACCGCTGGTGATCAGGTGAATCTCGGCGTTGGGGTACAGGAACCGGGCCTCGTCGTACCACTGCTGCGCGAGGTGGTCGGGGACGACGGCGTACGGCTTCTCGATCTGCCGGGACGCCTTGAGGGCCTGCGTGCCCATGACGAGCGTGGACGTCTTGCCCAGCCCCACCTCGTGAGCGAGGATCACGCTCCGCTCGAACTGCATCCGGGCCGCGCCGCTGAGCTGCCAGGGATGCGGAGTACGGTCCGGGGTGAAGCCGTCCAGGGACGGGCTCATGCCGTCGTACGAACGGACGACGTGCCCGTTCATGATCTTGTTGTAGGAGTCGGTCAGCCGCGTGAGCCGGTCGGCGTTGGCCGTCGCGTACTTCGCGTACTCCGACCGCATCTGGTCGGCCTTCTGCCGGACCAGGCGGGACGTTTCTTCGTCGACGTCTCGGCGCTTGTCGTCGCGGTAGATCGTCAGTGAGCCGTGGCCGAGGATGGAGCGGGCGATCTCGACCGCGGTCTTGCCCTTGGTCCCCTTTTCCTCGTCGGCTGCGACGCCGTGCAGGACGTTGTTGGCCTTGGGAACCTGGCCGGTGTAGAGCATCCAGCCGTAGCGGTCGTCATGGGCGACGCGCAGCGTCTTGTCGCCCAGGTACTCGCGCAGGAACCCCTGCAACAGCTCGGGCGGCGTCCAGTGCGCGCCCATCTCCGGGGTGAACTCACCGATGGTGCGGTCGACCGGCTGCACTGCTTCGAGCGCGGCGACGTTGACGGCGAACGCCGGGTCCTTCTCGGCGGCACGGCGCGCGGCTTCGAGCTTGTCGCGGACGGGGCCGGACAGATAGGCACCGGCCATATCAAGGCGGCCAGTTCGCGGGTCGGTGAAGACCTCGCTGCCCAGCGCCCGGACGGCGTCCGCCGGGGTCATGTCCAGCAGACGGGCGATCTCGCCGATGTCCACCAGGCCGGTCGCCGCAACGACGGCGGACAGCGCCGTCTTCGGGTCATCGGTCCGGTCGAGCGGCTGTCGGCGCGCGGCGGCGCGCTCCTCGAAGACGCGGCTGAGGATGGGTTCCTGCTTGTCCGCGTCCCACCGCTCCAGAGCAAGGACCGAACCGGCGTCCGGGTCCGAGCGGAAGTAGCCCCACGCGGTCGGCGTGCGCTCCTCCGTGCCGTCCCCGCGGGTGCCGGTCTTCATGCTGCGGAACTGGCCCGGCTTGGACAGGGGCCCGTACTGCTCGACGTACGAGGTGTGCAGGTCACGGAGCTGGGCGCGCAGCTTCTCGGCACGCTCGTCTTCCGCCTGCTTGCGGTCCAGGGCCCGCAGTTCGGCGGCCACATCCCTCAGCTGCATGAGGGCGCGGAGCTGGTCGCCGCGGCCGTCGGACGGCTCGACTGCGACGGGGTTGCCGCCGTTGACGTGCTGGTAGAGCTTGCCGTCGTCGCCCTCGTAGAGGCGGCCGGTCCAGTCGTTGGCGTGCTTCTCCCGAGCGGTCTGCAACAGCACAGGCGGCCGGTTGTCGCCGTCGGGGTGCGGCGCATAGCCGCGGCCGTCAGCCGTCGCCTTGGCCGCGATGCCCTTGAGCGCGGCACGGAGCTGGTCGGCGGCCTTGACCGGGTCGCCCTTGACGGTCAGGCGCGGCCCGTACGGGGACGACTCGGTCGTCAGCTCGCCGAGAACGTGCTCCGGGTGCTGGGTGAAGTACGCGTTGACGTGCTCCCAGGTACCACCGACCTTGCGCTCCGGAGCGTTGAGCCACGACGTGTCACCGGGCTCGTCGCCGTCGGCACGGCGCCGCAGCACCAGAACGTCCGTGACGACGCTGGTGCCGGCGTCGTTGAAGACCCCGCTCGGCAGGCGCACGGCGCCGATCAGGTCGCCGTACTTGGCGATCTGCTTGCGGGCCTTGTCGCCCTTGGAGTCGAGGGTGTGCCGGGAGGTGATGAGCAGGGTGATGCCGCCCGGCCGGGTCAGCGCGAGTTCCTTGGTGATGAACCCGTTGTGCAGGGACTCCGCGGGGTATCGCTTGTCGCCGAACGGCACCGACGCAAACGGGACGTTACCGATCGAGGCATCAAAGGTGCCGGGCTCGGCGTCGGTCTCCGCGAAGTTCTCGTTGAGGACGTTGGCGTCCGGGTAGATCGCCTTCGCGATCCGCGCCGTGGTCGGGTCCAGCTCAATGCCGGTGAGGCGGGCCTCCTCCGGAGCGACCCCGAAGAACGTTCCAGCGCCGGACCCCGCCTCAAGGACGTCACCATGCTCGAACCCGAACGCCTTCAGGCCGTCCCACATCGCCTCCGCGACGGGCTGCGGCGTGTAGTGCATCGAAAGGGTGCCGCGCCGGGCCTGCTGCCATTCCAGAGGCGTCAGCTCATCGGAGAGCATGATGCGCAGGTCGCGGTACTCCGCCCAACGGGCGTGGTCCTGCGCGAACTTACCGAACCGGGCGCCGCCCTGCTGGTAGCGCGGCTCCTTCTCGTTCGGCTCCGACGCGAACATGATCGGAACCGACCCCCACCCGGTCCAACGGGCGAGGGTGACCTTCTCCCGCTCGGTGGCCGGGCGGTTCTCCTTCTCCAGCCGCTTCAGTACCCGGATCGCCTCGACGTTCGCGGCGGCACGCTGGAGGGGGCCCTTGGTAGCCGCGTCAGCCGGGTTCGGCCGGAAGCGGCGTGCTACATGTCGTACACCGCGTCCTGCATCGCCATCAGGTCCCGCATCTCCGGACTCAGCGTCGGCGCCTCCTCGACCTCCGGCTCCGGCTCCGGCAGCAGATCCCGCAGAACCATCGCGGTCGCGTCCGCTCTGATCTGCTTGATCTGACCTGCCCTCGCCTCGTACTCCTCCGCCGGAGGCACGGTCTCCTCCAGCGCCTCCTCGGCCGCCAGAATCGCCGTCTCGATCTCCCTGCCCTTGTTCAGGAAGAACGTCTGCGCGTCGTCCATCGCCGCCAGCTCCCGCGGACGGTACTTCGCCCAGTGGTCCCTGGCTGTCTGGCTGTAGATGCTCACCATCAGCCCCTTCGTCCGTTCCCAGAGCCGCGCGCAGGGCTGCCTGCTGCGCCTCGATCTCCTCGCGGGAGATGACCTTGCGGTCGTCGTCCCCGCCATCCTTGCGTACTGCGGTGCGCTGCGCGTCGATGCCGTGCAGCGCAGCGTTGATGGAGGCCAGCCGCGTGCGGGCCTTCGACCGCTCCGACGAGTCCAGCTCCCGGTCGCTGGCCCGCAGCATCATCTTGCGGGACAGTTCCTCGGTGACCCGTTGAAACTCGGAGAGCAAGCCCTCCGGCACATCGATGTTCGCGCCCTTGCTGACCTTCCCCGTGATCGGGTTGCTACTGGCCGACCAGTCGCCGTAGCCGCGGCCGGCAAACAGGTCGTAGAGGGTCTGGCGTTCCTTGCTCGCCGACGGGAAGGAGTCGGCTCGGCGCGAGGCGCGGTACAGCTCGTAGAACATCTTCGGCACCCACACGCGGCGCACGGAGCCGTACAGGCGCACGGCCTCGGTCGCCGGGTCGGTGTCGTAGCTGTCGACGACCGCGGCCAGGGCCTCGGTCATGCTCGGGAAGGCCCCGATGATGCCGCCGTGGCGTTCTCGCTGCGCGTTCCACCCGGCCTTATGGCCGCCCTCGTGCGGCGAGTCGTGCTCGTGGTAGCTGACCTTGCCGTAGCTGTTGCCGTCGACCTGGACGTCGATGTTGTACGGGCTGATGAGTGGGTTCTCTGGGGTCTCTGCACGGTTGACCGTCTGCTCGCGGCCCTCGGCGCCGCGACGGTTTTGCTCCTCGAAGAGAGCCTTCAGACGCTCCTGTAGAGCTTCCTTCTCCCGGCCGCTGGTGAGGTTCCGCTTCTTGTAGAGGTCCTTGAACGCCTTGTTCAGATCGTCGTCGTCGAGCCCGGCCGGATCGGGGCCGTTGCGGTAGACAGCCGCTTTGCGGTTCTGCCGCTCTTCGGACACCGCGTGCCTGCGGGCGGACAGGATTTCGTTCTGCTCCGCACCCAGCCGTCGCAGACGGATGGGCAGCTTCAGGAACTCCTTCTCCAGGGCGTCGTCGTCGAGATCCTGGACCGGCGGACGCTCCTGGATGGCGCGGAGACGGCGGGTCTGCTGCTCGGTCTCGGCTTCTGCCAGTCGCTCGGTTACCTGGTTCCACAGGTCCCGCTCGGGGGCAAGGTACTCCTCCTCGTGTATCGCCCCAGACGGTTTGTGGGCCCGCTCCTGGGCCTCCAACTCCTTGATGCGCGCGGCAAGGTCTTCCTTGCTCAAGTTCTGCGGGTCCCGGCCCTGGTTGAGGCGTTCGGCGGTACGGCGACGCCGGTCGGCGTACAGGGCCTGCTCGTCCTCATTAAGCCGGTCGCCCCGGCGGGGGCCGTAGGTCCCGCGGTCCCGCTCGGAGCGGCGGATGGCCTCGGCGAGATCTGTGTCGCTCAGCGCGGCCGCGCGCTCTTGCGTGCTCGCCGTGGGGGCTTCGGGCTTATCGGCGGTGTTCTCGTCCTGTGCGAAGCGGCGGCGTTCGAGTTCTGCTTCGACCTTCTGGAGGGCGGCGCGTGCTCGCTGCTTGCGGGCCGGAGTCTTGGCGATCTGTACGTGGATCTCAAGGTTGTCGCGCTTCCCGCGAAGGACCTCATCGTCCATCGCCCGGAGCATCTTTGCGTCCTCGTCGAGCTGGGTCGTATCCGGAGTGCTGGCGCTGTTGCGGCCCTCGTCGGTGACGTGGACGTTGCGGCCCTGCTGGATGAACGCGGCGAGGATGTCGGCGGCCTTACGGTCGCGGGTCTCCCGCTTCCACTGGGTGCCGGTGACACGGGCCTTCTGGATCGGGGACCAGGCCAGCTTGCCCGCGGCGCCCACGGCCCGGTCGTCGCGAGCGTCGTTCTTGATGGTGCCGCGCACGGCGAGGATGCGCTTGCCCTTGTGGGTGGTCCACGCCAGGTGGACGTGGTCAGCCTGGTCCGGGTTGGTGGTGGCCAGGTGGTGGCGGGCGATGATCTGGTCAGCGATGTTCGCATGACTGCCGATGGGCACGTAGACGCCGTCGATTGTGGCGTGGCGGTCGCTGTAGCCGCCGGCAACGGAGGCGATTTGTGTGCCGTCCGGGGCGTACACGGTGACCGGACCCGGGTTCCAGGAGGTGGCCCAGTACCCGGGCACGCCGTCGACGGGCTCGGCATCCTTGGGTACGCCAGTCGGCCGACCATCGGCCTCGGGCTCAGGTGCCTCGTCCTGCTGGGAGGCCACAGCAGGGTCGGGAGCCGGTTCCGGTTGGCCACCCGGCGGGGTCCCCTCCGTCCCGCCGCTCTGCGCCCGCGCATACTCCGGGATGTCGGGTTCATCGGAGTTCTCGGCCTCTGGAGTCGGCTCCGTGGGCGTCTTCGCCTTCGGGTCCTGGTCCTCGTTGTCGCCGAAGGGGCGGCGGCGCAGCGTTTCGGCAAGGCGTTCCGTGGCGATGCTGTGCTTCGGCGGGTGCTGCTGGTCCCACAGGGCGCGAGCGGCCGTCCACTCCTGGTCGTAGTCGCGGCCCTTCGCAGAACGCCAAGAGCGGCGGTCGTCCGCAAAGTTGGGGTCGGAGAAGTCGAGGGCGTTGCCGTCCTTGTCCTTCAGAATGCCGATGACGTGCTCGGCGAAATCCTTGGCATCGCTCTGCCGGTCGAACCACCACGGCATCCGCTGGCCGGTGCCGGTGGCATGCAGGTACCAGTCGCCTTCCTCCCGGCGGGTGACGAACTGGCCGTCGCCGACGAGCTTGAGGCGCTGCTCCTTCGCGAGGGTGTCAAGGTCGCGCGCAGTGCGTTGATCCTGCTCGGAGCCGGTCGCGCGCAGGGCCTCGGCTCGTTCGGTCCAGTTGGTGCGGGCCTGCTGGAGCGTCGTGAACCGGCCGCGGGCCTGAGCACGCGGCTTCTTGGACGCCGGAGCCTTCGGAGAGTTGCTGCCCTGGTGACTGGCGTGGAAGTCCCTGACTGCCCGCCGGATGGCCTGTTCGGCGTCTTCGCCCTTGGTGGAGCGCCAGGACGGGAACTTGTCGGCGATCTTCGGGTCGGAGAAGTCGATCGGCTCGTTGAACTCGCCCGGCATGATGTGGCCGTTGCGGACGTGCTCGTTGATGTACTCGGCGGCTGCTTCGGCTTCTGCGCGGGTGGAGAAGTCACCGACGTCGAGGTACCCGCCGGTGCCGGTGGAGGTGAGGTACCAGCGGCCGGTGGCGTCGTCGCGGGTGGTGACGAGGCCGCCAGACGGTGTGATCTGTAGATCCTCATCTCCGGCCAGGCGCCGCAGTGCCGGCGCGTTGGCATCGGGCTGCTGCGCGAGGTTCAGGAAGTGGCGTCGTACCGCTGCGGTGTCCTCGAACCGGGCGCCGCTGTGGGCCCTGCGGTTCGGCAGGGCCTCGGTGTCGACGTCGTGGTGCCCGTCCTCAGGCTCGTCCTGGTCGTCGTCTTCCGGCGCATCACCGTCGTCGTCGCCGATGTCGTTGCCCTCGTCATCGACGCCGTGCGGTTCGTCTGGGGTGTCCGGGTCACCCTTGTCGTCGCGGGACAGGCCCAGGCCGCGCCGGTCATCGGCCTCGCGGCGGGCGTCCTCGGCCTCGACCTTCTGCTGATTCGCGGTGGGGGCGCTGCCGTCGGGGCGCGCCACCATGGTGATCCAGCGGGCGCTGGTGCTGTGGCGGCGCCCTGTGTATGTGCCGTCGGGCGCGCGATCCTGCACGAGGACACGGTCACGGGGCAGGGCACGAACGACGCGGGCGAGCGTGCCCGACCACAACCGGGCGACACCGCCGGTCTCGATGAACCTGCCCTTGCTGTCCCTGGGGTGCAGGGCAGAGTTCCACGGCCGTCGTACGGACTTGGCCTCAAGGGTGCGACTCAGGTCGGCCGAGGAGGTGCGATTCAGCATGGGCGGACCATGCAGACCGCGAGGGGTTAGCGTCGTGTGCTGAGTTCGGGCCTGTACGTGGGGGTGAAGAGGGCAGCCTCGTTGTTCCGTCTGGCCAGGCTTTGCGACGTGTCAGGGGGCCTCCGCGGGGGAGAGAGCGGTGCGGTAGCGCAGTCGACAACGGCAGTTGACGGTGAGGTCGGCGGGTGCGAATGGATCGCCGGGGTAGCGCAGGGTGGAGCCGCGGACCGTGTAGGGCGTCCCGGCGGGCAGCGTGACGCCGCTCAACTCCTGATGTGCGGAGCGAACTCGGGCGTCTCCGCGGGTCTCCCACGTACGCAGGACGGCTGGACCAGCGCTTTCGGCGGCGGCGTCGGCTGCGCCGTTGACGGTGGCCACGGCGCACGACTCAGCGAGCAGAGCGATGAACTTCGCGGTCCGAGCACGGTAGAACGCGGTGACCGCGCTGGTGAGGTCGTCGAGCGTCCCTGGCTCACGTTGTGCGGTATCGAGGGCGTCGGCCAGGTCGGAGAGCAGTGCGGTCACTGCGCTCCCGGCCATGGATGTGGCGGCGAGTGCTGCGGCGACCGCGCCCGCAGGCACGGCGGTCGCGCCGGTCATGCTCCTGCTCAGTGAGGCTGCCACCGTCGCCGCGGTCTGGTGGAGGATCGGGCCCAAGGTGCTGGCCGTCTCCTCCTGCCACCGGGCTGCGCTGACTACGCGGCTGCCGTCGAGAGGCCCGTCACCGCGGCGTTGGTCGCTGTCGCCGTCTGGCTCCCAGTATCGGGTGTGCTTACGGGTCTTCGGCGCGTGCAGGCGAGCGGTGATGACGCCCTCCTGCCGAGCGAGGAGGGCGGTGAGTGCGGCTGTGATGGCGGCGGTGGCCGTATCGAAGTCGGCGTCGGTGACTTCGTATCCGTCTGCGCGGGGCAGCTCCTTGCGTTCGGTGAGGGAGCGCGCGGCGTCGACATCGTCTGCGGCGTCTCCGCTACTGGGGTGAGCGACGACGGAGCGGGCAGCCGCAACATCGTCCGCGGCGTCGCCGGGCAAGGTGAGCGGCATGTTGCTGCGGGCCTGGTCGACGACGGCCGCGGCCGTGTCTGCGGCTGCCGGCTCGGAGGTGGAGCTGCGGGCGGCGGCGACGTCCGCGGCGGCGGTTTCCTGTACGTCCATGCCGCGCGCTTCGGCCACTGCGTCGGCCGCCGACCCGCCCGTGGGAGCGGACAGTGTTTCGGCTGGCAGCGGGCCGCCGCCAACGCCGGGCAGCCCCGGCGCCCCGGCCGTCGGGTCCTGAGCGACGCCGAGGGCGGATGCGTCCTGCTCGTTGGCCGGTACGGGTGCCTTCTGCGGGCTGATCCACAGGGCACGGGTGTGCGGGACATTGAAGGGTCGACGCCCGGCGATCTCGCGGTACTCGTCGACTGTGATCAACCCGGCGTTCCACTCCTGCCGAGCTTCCTCCCTGCGCTGGCGGCGGGGGAATTCGAGGGCTTCCACGGTGGAGGTGTTGAAGCGAAGCGACCAGCCGTCGTCCAAGTCCAGATCGAAGGCGGAGGCGAGCAGTGAGAGGTGGGGCAGTTCCGTGTGCTGCCAGAAGTTCCATTCTTCGCGGTCGGCGTTCGCATATGTCCGCTCGCTGGCGTTGCCGACGATGGACTCCGGGACACCGAAGGCGCTCAGGATCTCGTCCTTCGCGGTCTTGGACAGCGTCTCGTAGTTCATGTCGCGTGGGCGCGTGCTGGTGTCCACGTAGTTGAGGCCACCGGGCCCACTGCCGACGACGACGGTTTCACCGGCTTGTTGCGCGCCCGGGGAGAGCCGTTGCTGAATTCGGTCGATCTCGCGCTGGTCCAGGCCGTCGACGTCGATGCCGACGATGCCCGAGGGGCGCGCGTCGTTGTTGATGAAGGCGATGTTGTACATCCGGGCCTTCACGTCCAGGTCCACGGACAGGCCCGCGGCCTCCAAAGGTGTGACGCCGCAGAAGGGGTCGGTCGGGTGCGGGTCACGCAGCCAGACGACGCGGCTGGGGTCCAGCTCCCGGACTCGGCCGTCGTACGTCGTGAACTCGAAGTGAGACACGTAGTCGCCGTGCGGGTCGGGTATCGCCTCGACCCGGTTGGGCGGCAGCAGGTCGAGGCGGGTGATCGTGCCTGCCCGGCTGCGAGTGATCTCGACGAACGCGCCCTTCTTGGACAAGAGGAGCTGCGCCGAGAGCCGCTTCTTGAAGACGGTGGCCCGCTCCAGCGGGTTGGCCTGCACGTTCAGGACGTGCAGCAGTGGGTGGTCGGTGAGGGTTTCCGCGAACTGCCGCTCGTCGCCGCCACGTCCGATCTCGACGGTGAGCGCGCTGGGGTGCTTGGAGATCGCTTCCACGGACTTGAAGGTCCAGATGCTCCGCTCGTACCCCTCCTCGATGACGCGGTCGAGGTCCCACCCCGCGGCGCGGTTCTCGGTGCCCCACACGGTCGTGGTGCCCGCGTAGGTCATCGAGACGTAGGGGCTGCCGATCGGCCCGGCTGACTTCTCTTCGAGGGGCGCAACCGATCGTGGGACGAGGAGGCGGCGGAGGCCGGGCAGGAACTGGCGCGGCATCAGGCCCCCTCACTGGCCAGCCATACGCCCACCGTGCTGATGCCGGCGCCGACTTCCACCCAGCCCAAGAGCGGGAAGTACGCGAAGGCGCTGCCGACGGCGGTCGCAGCCGTGACGGTGCTGGTGGCGAAGGCGACGGTGCGGAAGGTCCTGCTGGTCGGCGGCACCAAGAAGTGAAAGGCCGCGAAGGCACCGGCTGCGGCCACGGTGCTGCTCAGCACTGGGTGCACGGCGCCCAGGGCGGCGAGCACGACGAGGACGCCGAGGGCGACGAGGAGTAGTCCGGCGGCTTCGCGGGCGAGGCTTCGCGGCGAGGGTGTCTCAGGCGGTGTACTCACGCCGCGCACGATGGATACGGCGCAGGGCTAGTGTCGCGCGCTCGCTTGTGAGCAGCATGCGAGCGCGCGGTGCGTCAGCGAGGACGGCTGACCCCGGCCATGTAGGCGCCGATGCCGCGGCGTGGAATCTTCTCACCCGGAATGATCTTCGCACCCCGGGGAGGAGGCGGCAGCTTGCGCTTCTTCCTCGTCGACTGATCCCCGCCGATGAGGTGCCTGTTGTCGACTTTCTCCGCGCAGTCCTGGCCCTTGACCTCGTCGTACGGGCGGCGGCATCCGCGGCAGTACACCTCCAGCGCATCTACGCGCTGCTCGGCGGTCGTCTTGAACGATCCGCGGAAGTCAGCGATGGACGCGATGCGCGGGCCCACCTGGATCTCTGCGGCGACGATCCAGGTGTGTGACAGGTCCTGCGTCGGCTCGGAGGACTTGGGCGGGGGCGTGGGCGCCCCCGCTTTGGCCTCGACCGGCTTTGCTGGCGTTCGTGTCGGCGCGGGCCTCGACGGGAACAAGGGTTCCTGCCAGAAGGCTCGGCCCGCTGCCGACGAGAGAGGGGCAGTCGCCGTAGTCACTCAGTCCTCCGCGCCGTCTTTCAACCGGTTGACACAAGGTGCCAACCCCCTTTTCACAGCGCGGAACGTCGGTCGGCCCTGATCTGTTACACCGGCCGTCCTCGGGTAGATCCGGACGGGACGCGGCGGTTGCGGGACGGGTCGGCCTGGTCATACCTCATGGCGGGTGGCGAGATGCTGCTCGACAACCGTTGTGCTCACCTCCACAGCCGCAAGAAGGCTTCGCTTCATTTCTCTCCCCATGCCGCCAGTGCCCCCCAAGCCGGCGGCTGCTACCGCTTCGGCGAGCTGCCTCCGATCTCCCTCTGCCATCTCGACGGAGCAGGCGGAGTGGGCAAGGACTTCCCGTGCGACGTACCCGTCCCCCGAGCGCAACGCGTCGACCACCAGGCGCCGGGCCACCTCCGTGCGAAGGGACGGGGGAGACAGGTCAAGCACGGTGAGTCCGACCCGTGTGCGGAAGACTGCCAGGCCAGGAGCGGTCGAGAGCTTCAGGTACTCCGCTGCCATCTCCTTGGCCACGTCGTTCTTCGGCGCACCGCTGCACGCGACGCATAGGCCCGCGAGGCAGGCTGCGACGGGATACTCCCAGGCTTCTGACAGCGTGCTCTCGTTCAGCATCCGTCGGGCCGAGGTTGCCTCCCCGCTGAGGCAGCGGGCCGCGATCTCAGCCTGGCGTCCATCGAGGAGACGACGGCCGACTCCCTTGTGCTGGGCAACGTGCGCTCGTACTCGGGCCCACTGGCTGGCGGCTACCAGCGCCCGCGTCCCATCCCCCAGGAGCACAGCCCAGAGCCACTGGCACACCGTTCGATGATCTTCTGCTGTGGTGGTCAGGTCCTGGAACGACACGTACCGGCCGCCAACGGTCGCGTCGGCCCGATGCCGCACGGCTCGGTTGAGGGTATCGAGCAGCTGGTATGCGCTGTCGCCGTCGCCGTCTCGGATGTGCAGGCGCGCCAGGTTGACGAGTGGTTCGAGGGCATAGCGGGCTTCCTGCGCGCTGAGCGGCATACGGGGTAGGTACAACTCTGTTTGGCGCCAGCACAGAGCGCGGGCGAGGTCGGGGAGGCCGCAGTCGCTGGCGATCAAGGCTGACTTGTTCAGTGCCGCGGTGGCCAGGCTGAGCTTACCGTTGTGAGCGGCGGCCTGGCCCATGGCGTTGATCTCCTGGACCCGCTCGGTGAGCGGCGGGCAGGCGGGGCGTGGACGGGCGATCAGTGGGAAACGCTGTGCTATCCGGGTGCTGTCCATCTCACTGCCGCTCGGCAATCGTGCGGCTGTTGGCACAGGTCGGGTCCGGGCCGAATATGGCGGTCTTCGCGGCAGCCGCAAGGGCGGCCTGGGTGGTGAAGGGCAAGCCGATCCGGTTCCAGGCGAAGATCACGTGGTGGGCGAGGACGTCTCGCAGGCCGCGGTGTAACCGACCGGCCTTCGTCAGTTCGGCCAACTCTTCGCCCGCGTTGAGGTAGGCACGCGCCCATTCGGTGGTGTGAGCCAGCGCTCCGTCCGGCCCGAGCACGTATTGCTGGTCCACGGAGATCAGACGACGTACGGCGTCGTGCAGGCGGTCGGCATGCCCCGGCTGGGTGCCGGCGGGCAGGACGCGGTGGGCAGAGACGCGCGCCCAGACGTCGCCCTGCTCGTACCAGTCCAGCCCGGCGGAGCGCATGAGCAAGCTACACAGGATGAGGGAAGTCTCCCGTCGATGGTTGCCAGCCTCGCGTTGCAGGAAGTCCAGGAGGTTACGGCTGTCGCGGTGGAACAGACGGTGTGCGCTGGCCATGGCTTCGTCGCCCCCGAAGGCGTGGACTTCGGGCTCGTAGATGATCTCCGCCCAGCCATCGGCGTGCCCCCCAGCCACCAGGGCGTCGAGGCCCCGGCAGATGCGGTCTCTTCCGGTTGCGGTGGGCAGGTACCGCACCCGCCAGCAGGGACGTTTGCGGACGATGAACCACGCGGTGATGGCGCCTTCGTCTTCTGCGGTACACAGGAGCGGGGCGAGTTCGGTCAAGGCGGTGGCCTCGGACCGTTCCCAGTCACGGAACGCCACGTTGACCTGGTACCAGGATGGGGTGTTCATCAGGGCCTCCGGAGGATCACGCCGTGGCGAGAAAGGTGTCCCAGTGAGGTGCGGGTGCGCTGCCTGTGCCGAGGGTGTGCAGGACGAGGGCGGCCCCGGCAGCTCCGTCGAGGAGTTCCGGGTCGAGGTCGTTCTGGTCGAGCGCGACGATCAGGCGTTGGGTCAGGAGCGGTAGCTCAGCGGTGATCTCGGGGCTGCCTGTCTCAGCCGCCATGCGCCACGCGGCATGCAGCAGTCCGGCCATGCCGTGGCACAGTCCGATCTCGGGGAGCAGGTCGAGTTGGTGCGGGTCGCGCAGCACCGCAAGGATGCCGTTCTCGGCGAGCTGGATGCGTACGGGCTCGTTGAGTGCCAGACCAGCCAGCTGCTGGGCTCGGGCGGTACCGCTGATGCCGTAGCACCACGACGGTCGCGGCCGCAGGTCCGGATGAATGTGCCCGTTCGTGGCCTGCTCGCGCGAGATGAATCCAGGCCACCACGGATTGGTCTCGTCGCCTTGGCGCCAACGGTCGGTCCACTCGCAGATTCGTGCCACTGCCTCGTGCATCTCCGGCACGCGCAGTCCACGAAGGAGCGCCAGCGACATCAGGGCCAAGGTTGAGCCGATGCCGTGCGCAAGGCCGAAGTTGCCGTGTCCTCCGGGGAAGTCGGGGGTGTGCTGGCCGTTGGGGGATACGTCGCTCCACCACGGGGGCAGGGCCTCCGTGGTGGGCAGTGGGGTGGTGAGACGAACGAGGTAGGCCAGCACATCGGCGGTGATCTCGTGGTGTGGTTGGTGTGCGAGATGGTAGGCGCACAGCCCGGTGAGCCCGCGGATCACGTCGAATTCCTTCATCGCGGGGCGTTCGCCTCGGTCGATGCGCGCGTGTGCCGCTGCCAGGCGCCGACGGGTGACCGTGATCGTGGCGTCATTCAGTTTTTCCAGCGCTGTGCGGTACCGGCGCTCCGAGCCGGCAGCGGCGTGCAGGACGAAGGCCAGAGCTGGGGCTCCGAGGTACAGGCTTGCGTTGGGGGCCGCGGTCAGGTCCTGGGACACGGCCTGGGAGAGCCAGGCGTGCGCAGTCCTCCAGCTGCCGTGTCCGGTGTTGGCTCGTACGACGTGCAGCAGTGCGACGCCCGCTGCGCCGCCGGCCAGAGACTGTGGCCATGCTCGTCCGCCGGGTGCTGCGGCCCAGGCCGTACGCGGGTCGGCCAGTGCCGAGGCGAGGGCGTCAGCAGCGGTTAGCGCCTGCGGTATCGGCTTCACGAGTGGTGTCCATTCCGGGCGGCCCAGCTCAACGCTGCGGCGCGGGCCAGGTGCAGGCACTGACTTTCTGCCTCCATGTCGACCCCCGCTATGCGGGTGTGGTGCAGATGCAGCAGCTCGGGCAGCAACGTGGTGGTGTTGGTCGTACCCGCCCTGTCGAGCGCCGCCTGGTAAGTAGCCAGGCGTTCGTGTCGGCGGGCCCAAGCGGCGACGATCTGCTCGCCACCGGGGTGCTGGGCCAATACGGCGCGGTCGTTCGGGTTTCCCAGGGCGACGGCTTGGTCATACAGCCCGCGGTCGGGAGCTGTCCTTGTGGTCTGGGCGTGTTCGATCAGCCACTTCATTCCCGTGGAGGGGCTACCGAGCATGCGTGTCGTGATGTCGAGCATGCTGGCGGCGGCCAAGGCTCGGGTTGCAGGGCCGCCGGGTGCTGCACTGGAGCGGAGCTGTGCAGTGGCGGCTTCGGAGTCTGCTTGGAAGTACGCCTCGGCGGCGTCGATCGCGCCGGGGCCTCCGAAGCGAGCGGTCTCGGGGAAGTCGGTGTCCCACTGCACCCGTGAAATCAGCCCAGCTCGGCGCAGTTTGCGACTCCAGGAGCCGATCGTCACGGCGGCTTCTCCGGCCTGCGCGCTGGGCACGGCAAAGCGCAGCCGGAGATGGTCGTCGGGATCGTGATAGGGGAGGAACCACCACCGGGTCGCGTCACTCAGTTCGAGCAGCACGTCCGGCACATGACGGGTGAGGATGCTGCCGTACCGGCCGGGGCGACCATAGAGCTTGACGAGGAACCGCCCCCCGTATCCGGGGAGGTGACCATGCTCGCGCCCGACGCTTCGCCCGCCGCCCTCTGCCCACCGCGGTGCTCGTCGGGGCTCGCCGTTGAAGGCGAGCGGGATGACGACTTCATGGGCGCGCCCGTCCAGCCATCCTGTGTCAGCGGCCGTGTCCGCGCGGAGCACGGCGGCGCCGTCGCGCTGTACTTGGTGGCGCAGCAGGTCCCGGTGTGCAGGCTCGGTCAGGTCCAGACGGATGCGCTGGTCGCCGTCACCGACGTAGACCACGCTCGGCGCGGAGACCTGCTCCTGCCACTGGACGAGGGAACGGTGCCACTGCGGCCCGTGTGCCTCGGCCAGGTCCGTGGTGGTGAGCAGCCAGCGTGCCGGGGACAGGATGGTTCGTCGGTAGCGCACCGCGGGGAGGAACGGCAGGCGCGATGCGGCTCCCCAGTCGAAGGCGGCGCAAGGAACGCTCATCGCCTTGGGGGCCTCGGTGAGGAACCGCACCAGCGGATGTGTGCGGCGGGTTAGCTCGACGGCATTGAGCGCCACGAAGTCCAGCGGTCGGCGTCGGCCTCGTGACATCAGGTAGAGGTGGTGCACGTCCGCCGTGATGGCGATGTCCTCCAGGCGGATCACCTTTTCCCCGGGACACGTCCGGCACTCGCCAAGAGGAAGGACGGTCGGCAGGACCAAAGGTGCCCGCGCGAAGTTCTCGGTCTCCACGTACAGAGGGGGCGCGCAGACCTGCACGGGAAGGGCGTCCTCGGTCGCCGTTGCCGCAGTGCGGTAAGCATGGGCCATCCGCTCGCTGTCACCGGAATCCAGGACGTGCAGGAACCTGCCGGCCATGGTCCCGGCCGCGCGCGATACACCAGTGATCGAGAGCGTGAACTCCCCATCCGACAGGGCCTGGATGCTGGAGGCATGCACACGGGCTGCGACTTCCGTAGTCGGTTGGACAGGCGCGCACGGGTCTGCGACGGCGAGGTCAGCGACCATGGCGTCGTCCAAGACGATCTCGTGCTGGCGGCGCAGCGCCGCGTTCTGCGCGAGCACCAGTAGCTTCGTATCCCGGTCATCTAACGGGCTGCTCGGTGCAGCGGGGGGCCCGCCAAGGAAGCCTGCCGGGTAGCCCAAGCCGCTATCACCGTCGACCGCTTCCAGAACTGGCACCAGAGCCCGCGGACCGTAGCGTTCCAGGAAGCGGCTGTGCCAGTTCGCCCATGCGCGGCTGAGGAAAGGGCGACGAGCCAGCCTTACCAGTGCTGTTGCGGCACCCGCGGCCTCTGTGACGACCGCGTGCGGGATCGTCACTTCAGCGTCGAGCCGGAGGTCGACACCGAACGCAGGACCGGGGCAGGAGGCGACGTTCTGCATGGCGGATGTGAGCTGGGCGCGCTGCTCTCGTCCGCAGGCGGGGGAGGCGTTGTGCCGGGCCAGCGCGTCAGCCACGTCGCGCAGTTGTGCGGTGGTAGCGCCGACTGGGGCCAGGTCCTCGGCCCTCGCCGCGCCGAGTGTATCCAGCAGGTGCGTGAGGGGTTCCACCGTCGTGAAAGGGCTGCGCAGGTCCGTGATCAGGAAGCCCTCGGCAATCATGTCCGCCAGCAGCTTGTCGATGATGCCGACAGGCACGTGGGGGAAGTCGGCCGCGAGCTTGGAGGCCAGCACGTCCACACGGATCGGGCGGTGCGCCGCGTGCATGGCCGCTCTGACGGGTACGGTGGCGCGGACTTGGACGCGGGCGGGAGACGAGCTGGAGCTGTCACCGCCGCGGTGCTCCAAGACCAGGTAGTCGTCCGTTTCAACTGCCAGATCGTGAGCCTGGACCGTCAACTGCCGACGGAGTGCTGCGTCGGCTTCCAGTCGTTTGATGACGGCGTTCAGCCACGCGGCCGTGGGTTTGCCGACGGCCTGGTGGGCGGTGCCGACGCGCGCGGTCGGTGCGTCGGCGATCCGTGCCGGGGCTACTCCGGCGAAGAAGCCGAAGGGGGTAGCTCGGCTGGAGGCGCGCAGCAGGTAACGCATGACGGCGAGCCCCGCCTTACGAATGGTGGTCTCGGGCAGCGCTCTGCCGTTGCTGATCTCTTGAACACGGCTGACCAGTACCGGGCTGGCCAGCTCTAACGCGGAGGCGAAGCCGGGTATGCACAGGGCCTGCTGTATCCATGTTCGCCACGACGCTGCATCGGCGGCCGGATCGGGCCAGGACTGCATCTGCTGGTCTGGCGGCCAGGCCACGGCTCGCACCATCACGGCATCTATGGACTCGTACACCGTCACCCCCTTCGGCGTGCGGTGTCCAGCCGGGGTCGGCCGGACACCGCGTTTCTTCAGGACTTTCGACGGCCTGCTACGGGCAGCTCGAACTGCAAGCGGACTCGCAGGTCTGGCCGCAGCCGTCGTCGGTCATCTGGATGAGCCTGTCGGCCGACGGGCCGGACTCGACTATGGAGACGTCCAGGTCCCAGTCCTGGAAGCTCTCTTCACTGACCGAGCCCTGCGCATCGGTTGGCGCCTCCGCGCCCTTGGTCTGGGTGAACACAAGTACCTCCCTGTTGAGTTGGGTGGTGCGTGATTCCCCGTGCCCCTGCAACGGTGTCGCGGGGGCACGAAGCCTATGACCAGGAAATCTCGACAGCTCCGAAGTGCTTCGCCACGATTCCCGGGGACGGTTCGGCCGTGCCCGCGGGCATCGGCCTGTACTGGATACGAGCGGCGCCGCGCCGTTGGCTTTCGGACGCCCATCGGCGCAGCAACTCGACGTAGCGAGCCGCTACCGCTTTCGCCTCGGGGCCGTGGGCGAGGACGCCGCTCTCGAAGCCGCCTGTTTCCTCGTTCGGTCGTTTGGTGCGGTACGCGAAGCTCCCGCCGTCGACCAGTGCAGGTACCCCGCGGGTCACGGAGGGAGCGAAGACGCCTTGGTCCACGAGTTGCTTGCTGCCGTGGAGCATCACCATCTCGGGCGTGCTGGTCGCGAGGAACAGTTCCAGCTCGTCCGGCAAGTCGAAGACGGCTCCCGACCACACCTCCAGGCGGGGCGAGTGCGCAGCGGCAGCAAGGGCCGGCACGTCGACGTCCTGCCTTTGATCATCGACTCGCAGGCCGATGCCGTCGGCTACCGTGAGGAGCCGTTCGACGTACGCGCCGGCTCCCTGCATGGGCACGAAGCCGCACAACCGGTAGCTGTCGCTGACCAAGCCACCACCCGAACGATCGAAGGCGATTGAGCGGGTGATCCCCCGCAGGCGCAGGGGGACGACGAGCCTTCCGTCCTCGGAAAGCTGGTCCAGCCACGCCGGGGGGATGTCCCAGGCCCCGGCTGTGACGATGATGCGGTCGAAGGGCGCGTGCTGGGGTACGCCGGTGTCGGCGTCGGCCTGCACGACCTTGACCTGGCTGTATCCGGCCGCCTCCAGGCAGGTACGGGCGCGCGCGACGATGTCCGCGTCGATGTCCACGGAAACCACCGCCCCGGCGTCGCCGACCAGCTCAGCGATGAGTGCGGCGTTGTAGCCGCCGGAGCCGATTTCCAGGACCCGCATGCCGGGTGTGATCTGCGCCTGTTCCAGCATGACCGCCTGGATATGCGTGGCGGAGAGGGAACTCAGGGCGTCACCGTCCTGGTTGCGCTTGACCACCAGCGCTTGGTTGGCGGCATACGCGGTCTTCAGCGGCTCGCCCACGGCGAACAGATGCCGGGGCACGGTGGCGACCGCTTTCGCGACGGACTCGGACGTGATCGCGCCCGAGTCGCGCAGCTCCTGCGTCATGGCCGCCCGCAGTGGGGCTGCCTCGTCATCCACGTTTTGATTCCGGAAAGTAGTCATTCCGTCACCCTATCGATCGTGTTCGGTGCAGTCCTGCACTCTCCGCAGGACTCCTGTTCGGCTTCCGCGGTGCACCTGTTCACCGCCGTCGGCGGACCGGCCGCCCGCTCATGCGACGCACAAGGCGGGCGCGGTCTGCGTGAGCACGCGTTGCAGATGCGCCAGGTTGAAGCGGTAGAACACCAGCGCGTGGTCGGCGACGGCTCTGGTGTCCTCGTTGTCGATGACCTCAACGTGTTCGAGGGCAGCAGCGGCGCCGCCCGCCCCGTACCCGCGATCGATGCGCTGAGGGCCACCTTGAAGCGGCTTGTCGAACCCTGCGGTCGCTGCGAGTGCGTCCGCCCCGAACCCGTCAAGATGATCGGCGGCATGGCGGGCGAGATCCACGTACCCGGCGTCGATGAGGGTGCCATCGGGCCGGGTATCGCTGTGGCGGCTGCCGTCCACCCCGAGGTAGGTGCGCTGCACCATGTGCGCGCGGTCGGCGACGTTCTCCCAGACGGGCAGAGCGGTGGGCTCGGGGCGCCGCGGGTAGCTGTTGGTGTCCCCGGCCGCGATGGTGACCATGCCGGGCCGGGCGAGCGTGGCGAGCCACCCGGCTTCCGTGAGCCGCTGCTCGGCGTCGAAGAAGCACATGTGGAACGACACAAAGTTGAGCGGCACGGGGCACGCCCCGAGGTACGCCTGGACGTGGCAGGGGTGTAGCCACCAGGGCTTCGCGTGTGGCTTTTGCTGGGTGACGTGGAACATGCTGGGACGCACGTACACGGCGGTCGCGATGTCGGCGTCGACGTACGGGTTGGGTGCCGCGAGAAAGCCGCGCAGTCCCAGTCGCTTCTCCGCGGCGTGCATGAGCCGTCCGCCTCGTTCGCGGCTGTGCTTGGCCTCCTGCTGGAGCACGACGTCCGGGCCGCCGTCCCCGAGCTGGGAGAGGATGTCGAGCGCGAAGTCCCGGCGGTCGCTGTCGCGGCCTCCGTCCGCTTCGATGTTCCAGACGGCGATGTCGACGGTGCTGGCGTCCATGAGGTCCCTTCTCTGCGTTATCAACACCATGTGGAGAGCGTGGAGTTGTTCGGGCCGGCCGCTTGCTCCCCCACAGAGCGCGGCCGGGGCGCCGGATGGGCGCCACCTCCCCTCGGGGGCGGCCTCGGGGACTCTCCGCGCGAGCGCGGGTGTCCCGGCTAGACCAGAGGAGGCCCCAAGCGTGTGGTCAGGCGTTCGGCCTTTCGGTCTTCCACCGTGATCGCGTACTGGGCCTGCTCACGTCCGGGGTGGAAGCGGGGGCGGTGCCTTCAGGGATCGGGCGGCAGGCCAGGAAGGTGGCCGCGGTGTCGGTGTCCGGGTGGCAGGGGCGTTTTCGGCGACGGACCTGGTAGCCCGCGGCCCTGAGGGTCTGGACGAGGTGTGTGAGGCCCTGTATCCAGTGGGTGTACGCGCCGGGCGGAGCAGTCGACTGATCAGGGCCACGTTTGTAGTCCGGGCTCGGCTCCCAGGTGACGAGGGCGCAGTCCCGTGTTCCGGGAGGCCACAGGAACTCCTCGACCTCTCGCACGAGGCATCGTCCGGCGCTCGTCGCGTTGTCACACGCCATGGGCGGGTCGGCTCGTGCCAGCAGGCAGCGAAGGCGCCAGGTGTCGACGGCGGCGTGGGGCTTGAAGTTGGGGCGCGGGGGGTGAGCGTGGCGCAGGTCCTCGGTGGTCCGCGGGGAGGGTTCGATGCCCTCGGGGAGGCGGTAGACGATGAGGTCGGCGCCCCCGTGCAGGTCCGGAGTCTTGGGCACGCCCCATTCCTCGACGACGAAGCCGCAGTCCGCCAGGGCGTCGGCGCACGCGTCGAGCCGTTCCGTCCAGTGCTGCATCGCGCCGGGGGGCACACGCCCGGTTCGGTCGTCGCGGCGGAACAGAGGGTCGGGGAAGAAGTGCACGACGACGGCGAACTCGGCGTGGGCGGGCCACAGTTCCTCCGGCAGGGCCGCCGCCTGACACCAGCCGCGGCCCTCGGGGATATCCCGCGGAACCGCGGAGAAGTCCATATACAGCCCCCCGAGCTTCAACCACTTCAGGTGGTGGTTGACCAGAGCGCTACCGGACCGGCCGGGGTCAGCGGGGTCGAACAGCGGGGGCGTGCTCACCGTTGAATCCGTCACCGGAGGCTCGGGAGAGCGATGCGGAGAGTCAGGGTGGGCGCTCATGCAGCGGCTCCCGGGGCGCTGGGTTTGGCTGGCATCTTCAGCAGGCGTGTCTCGATGGCGATGACCGCGATGACCACAGGAAGGACGGCCAGGAGGCGGTAGTGGAACGCGAGCGGCATGAGGAGCCCTCCGAGTGCATCGAAGAAGGCGTGTCCGATGATCAGCGGCACTACGCGGCCGTGGCGCAGGAAGATGGACAGACGGCCGGCGGCGAAGAAGACCATCGCGAGGGCGGGCGCTCCGAAGTAGGCGTGCAGCGCGACCTCGACGACGCAGACCGTCGTGTAGATCTGCCAGAGGGGGCGTCCCGCGGCCCTCATCAAAGCGGCAGTGGCGGCCACGATGACCACGTCCTCAACGGCGACGACCACCACGAGTCCGGTCAGCAGGTCGAACGGGCCCGTGACGCCGATGGTGTCGAGCTGGCTTCCCTCCATGACCGGCAGGACCTCCCAGTCGAGCATGCGCAGCCCCTGCACGCCGAGGAAGGTCAGAGCCACACCTGCGAGGCAGTAGGTGAGCACGCGCTCAGTGAGGTTGAACGTCTCCATGTGCCTGCGCCATCGGTCCTTCTCGGGGGACGGCCTCTCGAGCGTGATGCCGTGGGCGCGGCACACTTCCACCGCGAGCCACGCGAATGCCACCCCGCGCGCGACCGATCCGACGTAGCCGAGGCTCCCGTCAGGATCGGTGGCGTATAAGGAGACGGCGCCGCAGCTCACCGCCGCGCACCGGTGCAGCATCCGCTGCCGCGGGGACACCCGGTCGAGGGTTGTGCGGGCTATCACCAGCCAGGGCAGCCAGAAGAAGACCACGATGCCCACACCTATGCGGATCAGCGCGGCGTAGTGGAACATGCGGTGCGACCAGGAAACCTCGTACAAGGCACCGAGCGACAACCCTGCATTGATCAGTGGGGTGATGGAGCCAACGACCAGCAGCGCGCCAGCGTGGAGCAGGGCCCGCCGAGCTGCCGCATCGTGCAGTTGAACGGGGGCGAGCGAGTGCGTCACGCCGCCACCACCGCGGCGGAGACGGGGCGGTGCGGGGCGATGATCTCGCCGTTCGGCAGCAGCTCACCGGTGTCCTCGAAGAGGAGGACGTGGTTGCACAGCAGGCTCCAGCCCTGCTCCGGGTGGCTCGCCAAGAGGAGAGCGGCCTCCCGGTCGGGGGACTCGGCGCTCGGGCACGGCGGCTTGTGCTGGCACATCGTATGGCCTATCTGGGTCGGGTCGGATCGGGGAGCGCGCAGGGGGTGCGGCAAGGGATATGGGGTGGCCGGCCGCCGCCTCGCACCCTGAAGGGCGGCGGCCGGGGCGGCTCCCGCAGGTGCCGGTCTACGGGAGTGCCGCTTCCTCCCCCGCGGTTGTCTCGGGCCGCTTCCGCACGGGGGCACGGTGGGCCAGCGAGACGGAGAGGAAGCCCAGTCTGGGAGGTCAGGTCTGTACGGTGGCGCTGGCGCGCGGCGCCGCCGCCTTCAGCAGGCCGTACTGGCGAGCCCGGGTCACGATGTGCGGCCGGGTCCGAGCGCGGAGGATGTGCATCAGCCGCTTGGTATCTCGGTGGATGCGAGACGGCGCCCTGTTCGTCTCCTCGGCGATCTTCATCGCGCTCAACCCCTGCACGATCAGCGGGATCAGCTCCCGCAGCTGTGGCGGTACGTACACCGCACCGCCTTCGGAGGCGGGCGGCCGGAGCAGCCCCAGGGCGTAGGAGCA
This sequence comes from Streptomyces sp. NRRL S-920, assembly GCF_000717945.1. Lineage (NCBI taxonomy): Bacteria > Bacillati > Actinomycetota > Actinomycetes > Kitasatosporales > Streptomycetaceae > Streptomyces > Streptomyces sp. NRRL S-920. The sequence goes on along the minus strand of NZ_JODF01000004.1, from coordinate 6,484 downwards.
GTTGACAAGCCCTACCTGCCCTTTTGCGCCCACCTTTTTTGACGCCGCGGTGATGTGGCGTCGGATCGTCGCCGTCTTGCGGTTCAGACGCCGCGCGATCTCGTGGTCGGTCAGCCCCTCGGCGAGGCCCTGCACCACCTGCCGCTCGCGGCGGGTGAACGAGGTGGTCACGGTGTCAGCCGACACGTCAGCCCTCTCTTCGGATACCGGGTTGAGGGCCGCTCGATGAGCCGGGCGCGAAGTCTCCGGCTCACCGAGCGGCGGTCTGTGGTGGCCGCGCACGGTCACAGGTCCTCCAGGTGGACGACCGTGAACGCCCGCGGCGTTCGAACAAGTTGCGCGGCGACGATCCAGTCCAGGGCGGCACTGCCGTAGGGCACGGGGACGCCGTCGCAGGCCATGGCCTGGATGGTGCGGTCAGCGGTGTACTGGTAGGGCGTCCCGATGACGCCGTACAAGGGTGCGCTCTGCGTGAGCAGCGCGACGTACCCGTGCTCGGCGAGGTGGGGGCACCGTTGCGGGGCCACGCGCGCGTGCTTGAGGCAGAACGGCGGCTGGGCCGTGCGGATCGTGGTGCTCGGGTTGGGCCCGCACTCCTCTTTTGAGTTGAGAAAGAGGAGACGGCCGTCCGGCATCCTGGCGGGCTCGCCGCAGAACTGGCACAGCAGCTTCAACATCGCCTCGCGCTGCCGGGGCGAGCTGATCATTTTCCAGCGCGGCGCGCCGGTCAAAACCCCTTGCTCGTCGCGAGATTGGGAGAACCGTGCCCACAGGACACCTTGCCCGTCGCGGTCCCCGAGCCTTTCGTTCCAGTAGCTGATACGGCTCGATCCGGCACTGCTGAGGAAGGCGCGTAAGTTGAGGAGTGATTCCTCCACCTCGCCCTCGCGGGCCACGATGTAGGGGATCGGCGCCCGCGGGGCAGTGCCACTGCTGTTTCTGCCGTGCGGGCCAGCCAGTGCGGGACTACTGGCCTCCCGACGGGCGGCGGGGCGCCGGAGCTGCCGCCGGGCCGCACGCCCCGGCAGGACGCTATGCAGCCGCGGGCGTAGTCCCCGCGGGCGGTCTCTGCCAGCCTCGCGCTCGGCCGCGTCTACGTCGGCGCTGGCAGGCTTGTACACGGACATGCGTGCTTTTCCTTTCGGGCATGCTCAGACAAGGGGCCGCTCGGGCAAGAACACCGAGCAGGAGGTCGTGGCCGTGGTGGGTTCCCGGGTGCGCTGGACGGCCGTGTACTGGGCGATGGCGGCTTCGCTGTAGCCGTAGAAGCGCCCCACGGCGGCATCGTCGGCGTCAGGCCAGAGCGTCGGTGGCCTCTCGCCCCACTCGACGACGTAGTTCTCGTAGGGGCGGGTAGACCGCCGCATCCGCAGGTGCGGGTAGCCGGGCCGCCCGTGCAGCGCGTCACGGAAGGCCAGCGCGAAGTCGGGGCAGGGCACGGGGTAGTACCCGCCGCGGCGGGTGCCTCCGACCCGGAGCGCGAGCAGCGGCATGCGCATCATGCGCACCGCAAAGCTCTCACTCAGCAAGTCCGGCTCTGCGATCCGTTGCGCGTAGTAATCAAAGTCGTACGCCTCCCACGGTGGCAGCAGGACTACAGTCACCGGCGGGTGTGTGCAGGCCGTGGGGGAACCCATCATTCGGTGTCCCGGGGGTCCGTGCCGAGTGCTTTCAGCAGGTCGAGGGTGGGCCGTGCTCTCATGGCGCGTTGTCTCCCATCAGGTCGAGCACGTCGACGATGGCCAGGGCGTAGCGGAGGATGTATCGGTGGGCGTGCTGGGGTTGTGGTCGCTCGGCGCGCAGTTCGGTGAGGAGGTACATCGCGTCGAGGGGGTATGGCTTGACCGTGTACGGCACGAGCTGGATGAGGGAGAGCGTCGTCTGGTGGAACCGGGCGGCAAGTTCTTCGATCTCCCGTGGCGTGGGGCAGGCGTGTTCACCAAGCACGGCCTCTAAGTCGCTGTACAGCCCCGTCGCGTCGATGCTGACCTGAGACCGGCGCAGTGCGACAAGCAGCGGCCCCATCTCGTCGGGTGCGGTGGTGTACCGGCGGAGCATCAGCTCCGCGCAGACGTGTGCGGCGGTCATCGCGGCCGCCCCTCAGCGGTGGCGAGGATGCACCACGTCGCCATGCCGTCGGGGCTCACGCCCCACCTGGTCGCGAAGGTGTCCACGAGGTACATCCCGCGGCCGTGCTCCTCCTCCGCGGATGCCTTGTGCACCTGTGGCGTACTGACCGTGCCGTCGGTCACCACGATGGCGATCTTGTCCGTGGTGATGACCAGACGGAACCCGAGGACGATGCCGTACCGCAGCGCGTTGGTGGTCAGCTCGCTGATCACCAGCATCGCGTTCTCGGCGAGGACGGGGGAGATGCCCCAAAGGTTCAGCTTGGCCATGCTGATCCGGCGGCAGCGCCCGACCCACACAGCCTCGGACCGGGGGACGTCTGTGTCCGGGGCCCGGGGGTCGAGCTGGATGGTGAAACCCACGTCGTCGAGGACATCGGCCGCGTCCAGGGGGAGGTAGTCAGGAAGACGGTTGGTCGCGGTGCCCATCAGTTCCCGCCTCCGGTGATCTCCGCTGTTGACGACGAGCTGTACGCCCAAGGGGTGAGGGGGCGCCTGCTTGTTCGCCGGTATCCACGACTCCTGAGGCAGCGGTTTCGTACCTTCAGCAGCGACGGCTGGGATGGGGCTCATCGGGGACCTCCCAGGTGGACGGTGGGGGTGAGTGTGAGGGGCTTCGGCGCCGTCACGCGGCGCGGCACACGGCGTCTCGCTGATCACGCGCCGTGTTCGGAAGGTGACCAGCGAACACCGTGCGGTGGAGGATTGGGAAGGACTTTCGGGGGACGTTGACCCGTCAGTAACTCCGTTCGGGGTGCCGCCGGGGCGGGCGCTCCTGCCATGCTGAGCCGCATGGTGACTCTCGATGGAAAGCCCGTCTCTGCCGACGACTTGCTCCCCCTGGCGCTCACGAACACCGGCCACTTCACGTCCATGCGCGTCTCCGCGGACGGCAGCATCCGCGGCCTGACGCTGCACATGGAACGCCTCGTGCGGGACTGCAAGATCGTGTGGGGCGCGGAACTGGACCCTGAACGCGTCCGCGGCTACGTCCGCCAGGGCCTGGAGGGACAGAGCCGTCCTTGCGTCGTCCGCGTCACGATCTATGACCCAAAGGTCGGGATGGGCCGCCCCGCGGACGCCGATGACCCCCACATCCTGGTGTCCGTGCGCAGCGCCGGCGCCCTTCCCCCAGAACCGCTGCGGGCCCAAAGCGTCGTGTACGAGCGGGACTTGCCCGAGGTGAAGCACGTCGGCCTCTTCGGGGCCCTGCACGCCCGCGGTGCAGCCCAGCGAGCGGGCTTCGGCGATGCCCTGTTCGTTGGCAAGGACGGACTCGTCTCCGAGGGCGGCACCTGGAACGTCGCCTTCGTCGACCAGGAGGGCACCGTCGTGTGGCCCGACGCCCCCGTCCTTCCCGGGGTCACCATGGCCCTGCTCCAACAGCACGCCGAACACCGCATCGCCACCGTCACTCTGGAGCAGGCGAAGGGCATGGCCGCGGCCTTTGCCACGAACACCAGCATCGGCGTCCGCCCGCTGTCCGCGATCGACGACGTCGAGTTCCCCGTCGACCACCCCGTCTTGAGACAGCTCCAGGAGGCGTACCTGTCCATCCCCGGCGAAACCCTGTAGCGCACCGTGTCGGGGGTGACCATGTGGACCGGCCGCGAGGCCGGACTGCTGCGCAAGGCCATGCGCAAGACGGGTAAGGCGTTTGCCGACCTCGTCGGCGTGAACCCCCGCCAGATCAAACGGTGGGAAGGCCGGGGGGAGACCATCGAACTCGGACTCGGCAACCAGGCGGCCCTGGACACGCTCCTCGCCCAGGCCGACCCCCTCGTGCAGCAGCGGTTCGCCGCGCTCCTCACCGAACGGGCCGCCGCCGAGCACGACGAGCGCGCCGAACAACTCCTGCGCAACGACCCGCACACCCGCAGGCACCCCATCGACGGGAAGGTCATGACCCTCGTCGAGGAGGGCATCTGCCTCTCCGGCCCCGACAACCGTTCGGTGTGGCTGGACGCGTACCTCATCGACGTCTACCCGACGACCAACGCGGACTACGCGACCTTCGTGCGTGCCACCGGCCACCGTCCGCCCCGGCACTGGCCCGGAGGGACCTGCCCCGTCACGCTGGCCACTCACCCTGTGGTGTGGGTGACCTGGCACGACGCCACTGCCTACGCCCGTTGGGCCGGTAAAGCACTGCCCACCGCCCGGCAGTGGGAGAAAGCCGCCCGCGGGCCCCGCGGACGCATCTACCCGTGGGGCAACGAACCGACTGCCGCGAAGGCGAACGTCGCCGAAGCCGGCATCGACGCCACAACCCCCGCCTCCCGATACCAATCCGGCGTCAGCCCGTACGGTGTCTTCGACATGTGCGGCAACGTCTGGGAGTGGTGCTCCACCGAGGAGACAGCGGGGAGCAGCCGTTACGAGCTGAAGGGTTCGGCCTTCACCAGCCCGTTCGAGCGCTGCACGCCCTCCCTGCGCAACGCCGCCAACGCGAACATGAAGGACAACGACACCGGGTTCCGCTGCGTCGCTGACGCTTAGCGCGAGGCTGGCGTGTCCGCCGGAAGCCGGGCTTCTCGTCGCCTGGGCGGCGTGCTTCCGGGACACGCGGGTCCGGGTCTTGCGGGCGGTGCTCTGGCGCATTGCTGGCCTCGGCTCGTCGGAGGAACTGGAGTGCTGGCGCGGCCTGACCTCGAAACTGTCGTGGTTGACCCGCCCGGAGGTCGGGGCCGCGCATGACTACGGGGGGCACACGACCTATGTGTTCGCGCAAACGGCCTTGCCGATCAGCGCGCTCAACTACCGTGCTGCATGTGCGATTTACTGTGCAAGGGCAATCGCAAGCGCACTCAAATTGGCACATGCCGAAAGGCAGGCAAGGGGTTGTTCAAGGGGGTGCAGGGGCTGGCAGACTCAGGGGCAGCGGCCCGCTGGACACCGGACACAGAACGCGTCGAGCACCTACAGGGTTGGGGAGAGGGTTACAGAGTGGCAGCTAAGCGCGGGGCGACCTTCCGACGCAGGGAGCTTGGCAAGGAGCTGAGGAAGCTCCGAGACAAGAAGGGTGAAACGCTCCAAGAGGTGGCCAGGGCTCTCGGCTTTTCGCATACGAAACTCGCGCGGGTCGAGATCGGGGAGAACGACCTCCCGCGTGTGGGTGACCTCGAAGCCCTGATCGACCATCTCGACCCGGCCCTCCCTAAAGAGGACCTGGAGACCCTGCTCCAGCTGCACCGGGAGTCGCTGAGTAAGGAGCCGTGGACGCCGTACAAGGCGTACATGCCGTCGAAGATGCCAACCTTTCGCGGTCTGGAGATGGACGCCAAGGCGATGCGAGCGTGGCAGCCAGCGTTCGTCTATGGGCTGTTCCAGACGGAGGACTACGCGCGAGCGCTCTACCAGATCGCGAAACCGGTGGACGAAACGACTACGGAGTACATCGAGCAGAACGTCCGTCTGCGTCTGGACCGGAAGGAGCTGATCACTCGCTCGGAGGACCCGCTGGAACTGCGCGTCATCATGGATGAGGCGGCCGTGCGGCGGCTGGTCGGAGGACCGGACGTGATGTGCGGCCAGTTCGACGAGATCGTGAAGTTGGGCGAGCTGGAAAACGTGACCATCCAGATCCTGCCTCACGACGTCGTGACGTACCGATCCGAGAGCAACTTCACGATCCTGGACTTCGCCGAAACCCTCGACCCTGTCGTGCAAGTCGACATGCCCAACACCATCAGCGTCACCGACGAGCGGCAGGAGGTCCAGCGAAACACCCGCCGCTTCGACGCCATGCGCGACAGTGCCCTACCCCCGGCCCGAACAGCCGGGTTCCTGAAGGACCTAGCACGAGAGTGGAAGTAGCCATCAATACCAAGATCATGGCCCTTGACGTGGCCCCAGAGTCCGCCTGGTTCAAGTCCTCGTACAGCAATGACACCGGCGGCAACTGTGTAGAGATCGCCAGCTTGACCGAACAGGTCGGCATTCGCGATTCGAAGGACAAGACAGGTCCCGCGCTCGTTGTGCCGGCTGATGCATGGTCTTCGTTCGTCAGCCTCGTGCGCTCAGGCGCCGCAGACTCCGGCGTCTTCCGTTAGCAGCGCTGCACCAGTGGCCTGTCTCTTTCCGGAGGCAGGCCACTTTCGTACAGCCGCCCACCGTGGGCGCCGTTTGACGGTGATGGTCCGCCCCGGCAGTTGGGGGAAACCGCCGGGACGGGTTGCGCGTTAGCGTCCCTGCCGAGCGGTAGCAGCATGGAGTTCCTTGACTCCGCTGGTGTGGGGGTGGCGTTGTACCAGCTCGTCGACGATGCTGCGGATCGCGGGGCGGTCTCGGACTTCGCCGGGGCTGGCTCGGTAGGCGTCCAGGAGGGAGCGGGCGGCCTGCTCCGGCCGTCCCCA